>NZ_JAGHWU010000005.1:123256-123381 GCF_017746145.1 Xanthomonas sp. D-99
TTGCGGGAGAAGGGACAACGACACCATCGCCGCTCAAGCCCCTCTCCCCACGGGAGAGGGGTTGGGGTGAGGGTACGGGCGAAGCCACTCATCCGCCCAATCACACGTGGCTGCGCACGCGCCCT
>NZ_JAGHWU010000005.1:123429-200001 GCF_017746145.1 Xanthomonas sp. D-99
TTGCGGGAGAAGGGACAACGACGCCGCCGCCGCTCAAGCCCCTCTCCCCGCGGAAGAGGGGTTGGGGTGAGGGTACGGGGCGAAGCCACATGCCATGTGGACCACCGCAGAACAGCGGTCGCGAACCTGTTGCTATCGATCGAGCTGTAACTGCTGTTCAAGCGCCATCGCAAAATCCGCCAATGGGCAGGCCATACGTTGCTCCGGAGCGCACAAGCCCAGCGACAGTTCCTGCTGCAACGGCGGATGGGCCAGATCCAGCGGTGCCAGGGTGCGCAGTTGATCCAGCGATTGGGCCAGGTATTGGGCGCGCACCACCCGCTCGCCGCCGGGTTCGCGCCACAGACCAAGCAACAAGGCGCCGCCCGGTGGCGGGTCGTCGGCGCCGTAGCCGGGCAGATGGAAATGCACATCCAGCAGGCCGCTCAACGCGGCGATGTGGGTGTCGCTGCCGACGAACACCGAGACCTTCGGCGCCTGCGCGTCGCCGAAACGTTGCAAGACCTCGCGCGCCAGCGGTGCGCCCGAACGCGAGGCCATGTAGTGCGGCCGTGCGTAAATGTCGAACAGCAATGCGTGCAAGCGTGAGACCTGGGCCAGGCGCTCGGGCGTCGCACGGCCCCAACCGACCTGCGCGAGCGGCAGGCCCTCTGCGTATTGCAGCAGCAACACCTCGCCGGTGCCGGAGGTCAGGTCAATGGGCCCACCTAACTTAAGCCCGCGCCCGTTTGCCGACGGCGCCAGCGTGGAAGGCATCTGCGCGAAATCGCAGGGCGTGCGCGTACAGCCCAGAATCTGCTGCAGTGCCTGCAGCTCGGCAGCATGGCCTTGCAGCAAGGCGGCAGGGCCTCCGGTCTGTTGCTGGATCGATGCGACCGCTGCCGCCGCATCGAACGGCAACGTGCCGGCTTCGATCGGTCGAAACAGCGGGTCGTTGCTGCCAGCCTCCCGATGCCCGGCGACGACGCCGCAGCCGGGTGCGAGCGCGTCGGCCAGCAGGGCGCCACTCTCGATGGTGCGTTGATCGGTATTGGCCCACACCGACATGCTGCCGGTTGCCGGACACCCGCTGCGCGGCAACAGCGCCTGCTGCACCAACCACTGGCGCAGATACTCGCCACTCAAACGCACGCCTTGACGACCATGCGGAGTGAGCAGGCTGGCAGGCGTGGACCACTGCGGCCAGGGTTGGTCGGCATAGTGCGCGGCGGCCGCCTCGCCTTGCAGCGGCGCGCGCACGCCATGCCGGAACACCACCACGACGCGCTCCAGCTGCGCGGTCTGCGCGGATGCCGGCGCTTCGGTGCCCACCTGTTTGCCGGCGGTGCCGTTCGATTGATCGCCACTGCGTGTGGATGCGCGCGCTGTGGACACGCTCGGGATCGATGCGGTGCAGCCGCCCAACGCCAACGCAGCCGCCAACACCAGGCACAGCACGCTGCCGGTTGCCACCGGCGTGCCACGGGGCGTACAAGCCCTCGGTGCAATGCCGACCCACTGCCTGCGCCTTGCCTGCCGCGTGGGTGCCGCGATCCCCATCGCGGCACCCACGCTCGCGACAACGCGGGCAGCCCATCCCAGCTCCCCACCGCTGGCCGGCAACGCGCGTTGCAATGCCCACTGCCCCGTTCCATCGCAAGCGCGTGCGCGGTCTGCGCCATGCCGCGCGTCCGTCATGACATCTGCATCTTGCTGCGCGCCTGGCAGGTCGGCGCATGCGAATCGTGCGCGCTCAGAACACATACTTGGCGGTCAACAGGCTGGTCATGCCGGAATCGACGATGTCGGAGATCGCATCGGTCTCGTGGCCGACGTGTGCCCAGTAGCTGTGCTGCTTGGTGAGGTTGGCCACCGACAGATCCACGCGCAGGTGATCGTTCGGTGCATAGCCCAGATGCAGGTCCACGCGGGTGATCGGCTTGATCCACAGGTTGTCCCAGTTTGCGCCCTGATTGAGATAGTCGTACACCGACACGTATTGGCCGGAGTAGTGATAGCTCAGGTTGACCGACCACGGCCCCTTTTCGTAGAACAGCTCCGCATTGGCGAGCAGGTTCGGCGCGTTCTGGATACGTTCGTGCGCGAAACCTTCTTCTCCCAGGTCCACCCGCGTGGTCTGGCGGGTAATGTTGGCACCGATGCCGAAGCCATCCAGCGGTGCGGGCAGGCCCTGGAAGGTTTGCCGCACGGCCGCTTCGATGCCCAGCACGCGGCCGTCGCCGCCGTTTTGCGGACGTACGAAACGGATAGTGCCGCTTTCGCTTTCGCCGGCATTGGCGGCGTTCGAACCGCTCTCGTAGATGTAATCGGTGAGGCGCTTGTAATAGCCGGCCAGCATGGCGTGGCCGCCGCTGTCGTTCTGCCATTCGCCCGACAGGTCCACGTTGAGCGACTTGATCGGTTTCAGATCCGGGTTGCCTTCGGTGATGGTGGTCTGGCCATCGCTGGAGATGTCGGTGGAGCGGCCGCCGCCCAGTTGTACGAAGGCCGGGCGCGTGTAGCTGGTCCACACCGAGCCGCGATACACCGCGCCATCGCCATCGGGCCGGTAATTGACGAACACGCTGGGCAAGGCGACGTTGTAGCGCGTGTGGTTCTTGGCGAATGCGCCGACCTGCTCGGCACCGTTGATGGCGGCCGGCTGCGCCCAGAACGTGTTGGTGATGGCGGTATGTTCGAAGCGTACGCCGGGCAGGATTTCCCAGTTACCGCTGCGCAAGGTGGCCATTGCATAGGCAGCGCTCACCGCTTCGGTGGCGCGCATGGTATTGCAGTTGAGGTTGTTGATCGCCAACTGGCCGCAACTGTCGAAGCTGGCGGGGGTGAGCGTGCGTGCGATCAGGTCGTTGAGCGCTGCATTGCTCAGGCGCACGGTGGGAAACGCGTATTGGCCTGGATAAACCGCATCGTAGCGCTGCGCGATCAGGCCGGTATCGCGCAACAAGGTACCGTCGGTGTACTTGGCATTGGTCCAATCGCGATCGGTAAAGCTGCGCGAGCTGTCGACATACTTCACGCCAAAGGCAATGCGGCTGAGCAGCCCCGCATCGACGTCATATGCCACGTCGAACTTGCCGCCGCCCTTGTCCTGGCCGCTGTATTGCTTGGAAATCTGCCCGGTGCGTCGCGCATACAGGCTACCCACGTCCGAGGCCTGCGCCTGCATGGCCGGGGTGAGCAATGGAATCGGGAAACCATCGCCGTTGTAGCTGATGAAACGGTTGGCGCCGTAGGCGAAGTTGGTCGAACTGTACTGGTCGTTGCGCGCGGAGATTTCCACGTGATCCGGGCGGTCGTTATTACCGGTGCCGTAGAAGATGTTGGGCGCGAATGTCCAATGTCCAAACTGCTTTTCTGCGCCGAACTGCACGGTGGCAAGGTCGGCCTGTTCCGGGTTGGTTTCGTACCAGTAACGCACTGCGACGCGATTGATCTGCGGCTGATACACGCCGCTGCTGCCGATTTGCGTGAAGCTGACATTGGCCGGCACGAACTGCGTGTAGCCGGTGTTCTGCTCGGTCTTGGCGAAGGCGTAGGTCATGCGTGCATACAGATGCAAGCTGGGATCCACGCGCCAATCGAAGGCCGCGTTGCCGCCGTAGCGGCGTGTATCGCCCTGCGAGTAACCGATATTGACGCCAGTGCTCTGCAGGACCTCTTGCGGGTCGGCGCCGGCGGCCAGATTGCCGCTGGCATCGGCACGTGCGAATTTCCATGCGCCATCGTTGCGTGCAGCCGAGGCAGAGGCCACTTCGCTGTTCACGAAATGGCGCTCGTCGTAGTACGCACTGACCGACACGCCGAACTGCCCGGCATCGCCGAAACGCGCATGCCAGTCGCCGGCTGCGCCACTGCCCAGCCCGGAATCGCCGTAGT
The DNA here is from genome assembly GCF_017746145.1 of Xanthomonas sp. D-99. Classification (NCBI taxonomy): domain Bacteria; kingdom Pseudomonadati; phylum Pseudomonadota; class Gammaproteobacteria; order Lysobacterales; family Lysobacteraceae; genus Xanthomonas; species Xanthomonas sp. D-99. Next base: position 127,306 of record NZ_JAGHWU010000005.1, read on the forward strand.
CGCGTGCACGGCTTTCCAGGCGTCCACTCAAGGTCACGCTGCCGCCCTGGCGATCGGGCGAATCGAATGCGCTGGGCGTGCGGTAATCGATGGTGCCGCCGATCGCATCGCCGTCCATGTCGGCGGTGGAGGTCTTGTTCAACACGATGGTCTGCAGGCCCGAAGGCGGCAGCAGGCTCAATTGCACGCCGCGGCTGTACGGCATGCCTTGCGCGACGTTGATGCCGTTGATCAGGTTGACGTTGTATTCGGCATTGAGGCCGCGCACCGATGAGAACATGCCCTCGCCGCGCGCGGCGCCGTCGATGCCGCCGAAATACGACTGCCCGGTATTGATCACGTTGACGCCCGGCATCAGGCCCAGCGCTTCGGCGACGTTGTGCACGGCGGTGGTCTTGAGATCATCGGCCGACAACACGTTGACCGTATTGGTGGCGGCCATCTGCATGTCGGTCGCGTTATAGCGCGTGGCGGCGACAGTGACCTTGTCCAGCGTGGCCATCTCGCCCTGTGCGGGCGTGGTGGCCTGCGTCTGTTGGGCCGCAGCATGGCCGTACAGGGCGCACAACGACAAACACAGCGCCTGCGACAACCGCGAAGGACGCAACAGCGAACAACGAACGATCATGAGCGAATCCGATGAATGCAGCAGCGCACCAAGACTGCGCCGCCGCGAATGTGAGGAAGCGACGCAGCCAGCGGAGGCGGAACTGCATCAGGCCTGCAAGCAGGCGCCGCGCATGGTGGTGATGCGGCATGTCAGTTTGGTGACCGTAATTGCGAACATGACAAATGCGCGCAACGCATGCGCAAGTCCGCACAGTCGTTGCCGTATGGAGGCGAAAATTGTCGACGGAGTGCGCTGCCTGCCTGGCGCATACATCCACCGACAGCAGGGCATGCGCGCTGGCGACGCGATGCACGGGCCCTGGTTGTGGCGCAGACGCATCTCAATCATGTGATGGTTGCGCACGCGGACGGCGGGTGTAGCCGGCAGCCTCCGGCCACCAGCCAGCCTGCGACCGACGCGCGTCACGGTGCACGCGAGGCAATCGGCACCAACGCGGTCAAGCCCGCTCCGCGCCCGCCACGCCTGCGTCAGGTACGCAGGAAGATCTCCACCCGTCGATTGAGCTGCCGCCCGCCCGGGTTGTCCTGGCCGTTGACGGTATTGGGCGCCACCGGCTGCGATTCGCCATAGCCCTTTGCGTTGGCCGACTGCGCGGCGCCACGGGCGCGCAACGCCGCCAGCACGGCATTGGCGCGGCGCTCGGACAGCGCCTGGTTGTAATCATCGCTGCCCTTGGCATCGGTGTGCCCGCGCACCTGCATGTCTTTTGCCGTGACCTTGCTCAGTGCGGCGCCCAGGGTGTCGAGCACGCGCGCCGCGTCGGCGCGGATGTCGGATTTGTCGAAGTCGAACAGGATGCGGTCGTTCAGGGTGATCAGGTAACCGCAGGGTGTGCCGGGCGGCACGAACTTTTGCAGCGGCGGGAAGCGGCCTGCTGGCGGCACTTTCGGTAATGGTGGCATGCGGACTTCGCGCGGCGGCGTACCGAGCGTGCCGGTGCCGTCGCCGCGGTTCTGCACCAGGCCATCAGGACCGTTCCAGGTGCCCGAGCCGTCGGCGTTGATGGTGACCAGCCCGCGTGGCCCGTTCCAGATGCCGCTGCCATCGCCGCGATTGTCGACAAGCCCGCTCTTTTCGCTGTTCCAGGTGCCGGCGCCCTTGCCGTCCAGACTGATCAAGCCGGCCGGGCCGTTGTAGGTGCCGCCACCATCAGACTGCACATCGATGAGCGCCCCACCGGACCCACCGTCGCCGGTCGCATTGATGGTGCCGCTGCCATCGGCATTGACGTTGACCAACCCGCCCTCGAAGTTGGCGGTGCCACTGCCGTCGGCCTTGAGATCGAACAGGCCGCCCTCGCCATTGCGCACCAGGTTGCCGTTGGCGTCGACGCTGGTGATGCCGGCATCGGTGATCAGGTTACCGCCATCGCCGCAGCGTGCCGGGGCCAGGCTGACGCCTTGGATCGGGTCGAGAATGTCCTGCAGCGATGCTTCCAGTGCACGTTGCGCGGGAGTGACGCCGACGATGTCGGGCACCACGATGGTCGGGATGGCCGGAAATTCCGGTGCGGCCTGGTCGACCGCCGCTGCAGCGTTGGATGCGCCCGCAGGCTGCACCGGTGCAGGGCCGGTTGCACTGACAGCAGCGCTGGCGTCCTTTGGAGCTTCGCCATGCCCGCATCCGACCAACAACACCGGCACCCACAACATCGCCGACCGCTTGCGCATCGCCTCTTCCTTGTTCGAGCCTGTACGAGACCCGCCTGGATAGCACGCGCGCGGTCAACATGGCGCTAAGACACGGGGCTCGCGGGCTGCATGCCGGTGCCGCCAGTGGAGCACGCGAATCTGGATCGGCCGACCTGCAGCCTAGCGGCCCGGCGCGTGCGAGGCCTGTTGCTCCGCCTGCAACTGCACATGCAGGATGCGGCGAATCTCCAGAATGGCCTGCGGCGTTTCCTGCACGCTGTGCCAGGAGGTCACCACCAGTTCCGAGGCCGCGCCATCCAGATGCGCGCTGCGATACGGCACCAGGCCGTCGTCGGAATCGGCCAGTGGTACCTGCGGCTTCTCGCGCCCGATGATGGTGTGGTACTGCACGTTTGGAGAGATCGGCAGGTCCATCGTGGCGCGCACGAACGGATCGGTGTCGCGCAGGTTGTCGATGCTGGTGGGCACCAGCGCGCGGTCTTTGCGGCGGGGAGCGCCGCCCGGATCGTCGCGTTCGCTGTTGGCCAGGTCCTGCATCACATCGCCGAAGCGATCCAGCAACGCGCCCGGCAGGCGTATCAATTTACCGACAAACCGCCCCAGCCCGCCCTCGGCCAATGGCGTACCGCGATGCGGCGCGGCGATGAAGATGGCGCGGTCGACTTGCGGCATCGGCGAGAAGTGCAGCAATGGCCACAACTTGGCGCGGATACGCGCGCCGCGTTCGCCGTCCAGCCGGTAGTTCTGCAGCAGCGAATCCCACAATTGCTCACCAGAGGACGACACCAGCAACCGCCCGATCACCCCGCCCATGCTGTGCCCCACCAACACCATGTCGTGCGAGGCGATCGCACGGCCGGACGGATCGAAGTGCTGCAGGCTACGGTCCACCAGCGACTGAATTTCCGCACGAGTGATCGCCATCGGCGCATTGGTCGGGTAATACACCTGCCAGATCTGGTAACGCTGGCGCAGCGTTTCATCGCCCATCACTTCGTTGGCCACATTGACCCAGGCCTCCGGGCTGCTGGCCAAGCCGTGCAGCATCAGCAGCACGCGTCGGTCGGGATCGTAGGGCTGCATCAGATACAGGTGCGGACGATCGATACCGCGTGCGCTGCCCAGCATCGACCGCAGCGACTGCTCCGCAAATCCGGATTTGGCCAGCCACAATCCATACGCGGCAGTGAAGTTGCCGGACAGCGGCACCCGTTGACCATGCAGCACCACTTCGTTCTGGCGATACGGGTCGTACGGCACCACGGTGACCAGGTGGCTGCGCAACACCTCGGCGAGCGTCTCGCCCTCGAAACGCAGCAAGATCGTTGCCGGCGCGTACGGCATTTCGCTGAACGTCGGTAACGGGCGATCGGTCGCCGCACCCGCCGCGACAGCCTGCTGCAACGCCAGCCCAGCGGGGTCGCCAACCACTTGCGGGTCCACTTCCGCGACTAGCTCGGCGCCGAATCCATCGCGCCGGTAGGTGCTGCGCAGGCCATTGAAGCGCAGCGCCGAGGCGGCAAAGATCGCACGTGGTGCATTGCCGTCACCCGGCAGCCGGTAGGCGGACAGATCGACGTCGAGCTGCCAGCGCCCGACCGTGGTGGATGCCGGGGTGGTTTCGCCGGCTTGTTGCGACCGTGCGAACAGGCGCTCCACCACCTGCTGCACGGCGTAATTGTAGTAATCGCGCACCTGCGACTGGCGGTTCTCGAACGCCCGCGCGCTGGGCGCGCGCGCGGTAAAAAACAGGTACGCATACGCATGCCGCGCTGCTTCCAACCAGGCCTCCACCGCGGCATCGCTCATCGTGGTGGGGTTGCGCCCGCTCAGCGCGATGGCACGCGCGGTCCACAATTCCGCCTGCGTGGCCAAACGCCGCTCATCGCCGATACCGCCCTCACTGGTGAGCTGCTGCAGGCACGGCAGCGGTGCGGTGCGGCAAGCCTTGGGCTGCAGGCCGGCAACCTGCAAGGTCTCGCTGCCGGACTGACTCAATTCACCGGTGCTCAGCACATCGCCACGCGTTTGCGCGATGTAGTCGCCGCTGTTGCGCGACTGCACCGTCACCATGGCGCAGCCGCTCAACCACACACTTGCCAGCACTCCCGCCAGGAATGCGGCGGCACGGGACCGGGGCATGCGCGGCATCATCGTGGCGTGGTCGCTGTTGCGCCTGGCGCCGGCGCCGGCGCCAGCGGCATGCCGGCACGGATGCGCGCCGAAAAATCCGTGGCCTTGTCGGCGGCGATCGCACGCGCGGTGAAATGCCCGTGCTGCTTCAAGGTGGCGAAGGGATAACCGGGCATCAGGCCGTGATGGTCGTAGGCGTATTGGTCAACATAGCCGGACAGCAGGAGGCGGTGATCCAGCGGCAATGTGGGCTGCAATTGCCGCACCAGCGCAAATACGATCGTGGTGCAGTTGCTGGTGAGCGTGTTGTAGAACGCCGGCTTGCGATCGAGTTCGTTGGCCAGCTCCACGTAACCCATGAACATGCGGCGCAATCCGGCCTTGGGAATCACCAGGCGATACAGGTACATGTCTTCGCCACGCACGTTGGTGCGTACGCGCAGGATGTCGCGTTCGTCGGCGGCCACCAGGGTTTCTTCGAAACTGCGGAAGAATCCGCCCAACGCGGAAAACGATTCGCCACGTTGCTTGCGGATTTCCAGCGAAAACACCACGTGCGAACCGTCATCGAAGCCGAACGACACCAGCGTGTGCGCAATCGCCGGTCCCATCCAGTACGAGAGCGCAAGATCTGCGCTGACCAGGCGGTTCAGATCGTAGTGCCGCGTCTCCCAATGCGGCACGTAGTCGGTCTCGCTGCGCCAGTCGAAATTGCGCACGTTGTGCAGGGTGACGATGCTTCCCTGCACCTGCGGCTGCAGACGCTGGGCGACATCGTCGGCCCAGTCGCGGTCCTGGCTGGGCTGCATCATCCACCACGACACCGCAAGCACCACGAATGCGGCACTGAAGATGCCCACCAGGGCCCAGTTCTCGCGGCCGCGACGCAGCCCCCATAACGCTGCCACCGCCATCGCGCACCACGAGGCCACCCACCCGGCGCGGACGAAGGCGTTGCCGCTCAGTGCGTAATAAATCGCCAGGCCACCCCATCCGGCGGCCAGCACCAGCGCAACGCGCAGTGCCCAGCGACCGATGCGGGCGCGGGTGGCCGGTGTCATCGCGTGCCGCCTACGGGCACCTGCATGCCCAGCGCATGCATCAACAGATCGGCCGAGCGATGCGCAAGCCGTTTGCGTTCTGCCTCATCGTTGCCGCGCAGACAGCTCCCCAGCATGTCGATCACCAACAGCACTTGCTCCTCGTCGACATCGGCCCGGCACAGCCCGGCGTCGCGGGCGCGATGGACGAATGGCAGAAAGATGCCGACCGCACGCCGATCTGCTGCCTCCACCGCCGGGTGCGCGCGTTCGATCGAGCGCCAGAAATCCACCAGCGGCGACGACTGGGCGATGTGCTCGGCGACATCGTGCAGCAGCACCGCCAGGCCATCCGGACGGTCGGCGAGGTCGGCGGCAAGGCGCTCCAGCCCATCCAGGCCACGCGCCATCAATGCCGTCATCAGCGCCAGCCGATCGGGGAAATTGCGATAGAGCGTGGCGCGCCCCAATCCGGCGCGCTCCACCACCAGCTCTAGCGGGGCATTGACGCCATGTTCGCTGAACACCTCGTCGGCGGCATCGAGAATCTGCCGGCGGCGCAGCGCGGCATCGGGGCGGGAAGTCATCATGCCGGCATTATCGGACAGATTTGTCCGTTAACGCCAGAGTCCGCTTGCCGTGTGTGCGCGTTCTCCGACCAACGGCATGGTCGCCGTTGGCTTGCGGTGGATCTGTTCCCTGCCCGCCCCTGCAGCCGGGCCTGCAATCAGCCGGTGTTCTGCACGCCTTGCGAGACGCCATTGACGCAGGCCACCAGCGCACGCAGCAGCGCTTGGTCTTCGCCATCGGTGGCGCGCCAGCGTTGCAGCAGATCCACCTGCAGCACGCTGATCGGGTCGATGTAGGGATTGCGCAGGCGGATCGACAACGCCAGCCGCGGGTCGTGCTGCAACAGCGATCGTTGTTGCAGCAGCGCCTTCACCCAGCCCTTGGTCAATGCCAGTTCGTCGCCAATCAGCGGGAAAAACCGCGTGTGCAGGTCGCCGGACAAGCGCGAGAACAGCTCGGCGATGTTCAGATCGCCCTTGGACAAGACCATGGCGATGTCGTCCAGAAAGGTGCGGAAGAACGGCCAGTCCTGCGCCATTTCGCGCAAGGTATCTTCATGCCCGGCATCCACCGCCGCCTGCAGGCCGCTGCCCACGCCGTACCAGCCGGGAATCACCGCACGCGCCTGGCTCCACGCAAATACCCATGGAATCGCACGCAGGTTGGACAGCGCCGCGTCCTGGCCCAGCCGCCGCGACGGGCGCGAACCCAGCGTCATGCGTTCGATCACATCGATCGGCGTGGCCAGGCGGAAGTACTGCATGAACTCCGGCGCGCCAACGAAGGCGCGATACGCGACCGTGCTGCGTTCGGCCACCAGATCCATCACCGGGCGCCAACGCGCCTCCCGCGGCTCGGGCGCACGCGGGCGCAGGCTCGAGAGCAACACCGCGCCGGTCATCTGCTCCAGCGAGCGCAACGCCAATGCGCGAATGCCATATTTGCGGTGGATTACCTCGCCCTGCTCGGTGACGCGCAAGCGTCCATCCACGCTGCCGCGCGGTGCGGCATCCAGCGCGCGGCTGGTCTTGCCGCCGCCGCGCGCGATCGAGCCGCCACGGCCGTGGAAGAAGGTGAGCCGTACGCCCAGCTCGGCGGCCGCTTCCAGCAGCTCGACCTGCGCGCGTTGCAGACCCCAGCGCGAGGCGGCGATGCCGCCGTCCTTGCCGCTGTCCGAATAGCCCAGCATCACCATCTGGGTATCGCCGCGCGCGGCCAGATGCTGGCGATAGACCGGGTCGGCCAGCAGGTCCTGCACGGTGCCGGTGCCACCACGCAGATCGTCCACGGTTTCGAACAGCGGCACGATATCCAGCGGCACAGCGCCGGCGTTGTCGACCAGGCCGCCACGACGCGCCAGTGCCAGCACGGTCAAGACGTCGGCGCGGTTATGCGCCATCGAGATGATGTAGCTGCCCAATGCATCGGCGCCGTGGCGCGTACGTGCATCGGCAAGCGCGGCGAATACCGCATCCAACCGTGCATTGCCTTCATCTTCCACGCGCGGCAAGGGGTCTTGCCCTGCGGCATACGGGCCGAGCACGGCGGCGCGCTGGGCGGCGTCCTGTGCGTCCCAGTCGGTCTGGTCCAGGGCATCGGCCACTGCGCGCGCATGCACGCTCGATTCCTGGCGCACGTCCAGCCGCGCCAGATGGAAACCAAAGCTGCGCACGCGCCACAACAGGCGTCGTACCGCGAACCACCCGGCATGCAGGCCCTTGTTGGCCTGCAGGCTGTCCAGGATCAGCTGCAGATCGTGTTCGAGCTCCGATGGAGCGGCATAGGCACCATCGGCATCGTCCAGGGTGGCCTGCAGGCGCGCGCGCATCAGGTCGTTGAGCAGGCGGTACGGCATGTCGCCATGGCGCGGGCGCGAACGCGCGGCGGCGTCGGGGAGCAACGCGCGGTAGCGTTCCAGCTGCGCGGTGAGTTCGCCGCTCACCTGCACCAGCGTGGTCGATTGGCTGAGCAGGCTGGCCAACTGCCAGAGTTCTTTTTGATAGCGGTCCAGCACCGCGCGCCGCTGCGCGTCCAGCGTCCCGGCGATGGTGGTGGCATCCACGTTGGGATTGCCGTCCATGTCGCCGCCCACCCAGGTGCCGAAGCGCAGCAGGCGCGGCAATGCCGGCACGCTACCGTAGGTTTCTTCGATGGCGTGTTCGAGCGTTTCGTACATCACCGGGACGATGCGGTAGAGCACCTGGGTGAGGTAGAAGCCCACATGCTCGCGCTCGTCGTCCACGGTGGGGCGCACCGGCGAGGAATCGGCGGTCTGCCACGACGCGGTCAGGGCCATGCGAAAGCGCGCGGCATCGCTGGCGCGTTCGTTGGGCGTGCGCATGCCGTCCAGGTTGTCGACCAGGCTGGCGACCATCAGCTGCTCTTTCTCCAGCAGCGCGCGCCGTACCGCCTCGGTGGGATGCGCGGTGAACACCGGCTCCACGTCGATGCGCGGCAACCATTGGCTGAGTTCGTCCAGGGTCACGCCCTGCGCCTTGAGCCGGCGCAATGCGTCGTGCAGGCCATCGGGCTGCGGCGTGTCGGTGCCGCTCCGCTGGTATTCGCGACGGCGGCGGATGCGGTGCACGCGCTCGGCGATATTGACCACCTGGAAATACGTACTGAATGCCCGGACCAGCGCTTCGGCGTCGCGCGGCTCGCGCCCGGCCAATTGCTCGCTCAACGTGGACGGCGGGGCATCGCTTTCACGCCGCGAAATGGCGGTGGTGCGCACGCGTTCGATTTCATCGAGGAATTCCGCAGAGACCTGCTCGGCGAGCAGATCACCCACCAGTGCACCGAGCCGACGCACATCGTCGCGCAAGGGAAGATCGGGGGTAGCGAACACAAGACTGCTGCGGTACTCGTTCATCGGAAACGCACACCCTCTTCAAGCGCAAAGTCGTCGAAGACTAACCCAAAAGGATTAGATGATCGCGACGCGCAGGACGGTTTCAGACCAAACCATCCTGCATCAAGTGCCGCCCACGTTCGTGCGCGCCATTGGAATCCGTCGCCCGGCGCCGGCAAGCAATGCGTAGGAGCGCACCCGGGCGCGATGGAGCTTTACCGGTAACGCCTGGTCGCGCCCGGGTGCGCTCCTAGGTGCGGTGCGACGATCCGAGTTGCGTTCGCACCGCATTGCGCGCGCCGACGATCAACGCTTGGACGGCACTTCCGCCTGCGCGGGATCGCCGACATTGGTCTTCAACCACTGCTCGCTTTCGGCCAGCATCTGCATGATCGATTGCCGCGCGCGGTAGGCATGCGATTCGTTGGGCAACAGTACCAGGCGCGCAGTGCCGCCCAGGCCCTTGATCGCGGCGAACATGCGCTCGCTCTGGATCGGAAAGGTGCCGGTATTGTTGTCGTCCTGGCCGTGGATCAGCAGCAGCGGGTCCTTGATCTTGTCGGCGTAATTGAATGGCGACATCGCCTGGTACACCGATTGCGCCTGCCAGTAATTGCGCTCCTCGGCCTGGAAACCGAATGGAGTGAGCGTGCGGTTATAGGCGCCGCTCCGTGCGATGCCGGCCTTGAACAGGCGCGTGTGCGCGAGCAGGTTGGCGGTCATGAAGGCACCGTAGGAATGCCCGCCGATGGCGATGTGCTCGCGGTCGGTGACGCCGCGCCGCACCACTTCGTCCACGGCCGCCTGCGCATCGGCGATCAGCTGCGGCACATAGGTGTCGTTGGGTTCTGCATCGCCTTCGCCCACGATCGGCATGCTCGGGTTGTTGAGCACCACATAGCCGATCGCCAGAAACGCCTGCGGCCCCCAGTAACTGATCGCGTTGAAACGGTACGGCGAGTCGGTGACCTGGCTGGCGGTGTCGGCGCTTTTGAATTCGCCCGGGTAGGCCCACATCAGCAACGGCCGTGGGCCATCGCGCTTGGGGTCGTAACCAGGTGGCAGCAAGAGTGTGGCAGTGAGGTCCACGCCATCGGCACGCTTGTAGCGGATCTGCTCCTTCTGCACGCCGCGCAATTGCGGCAGCGGGTGTGCGAAGTGCGTCAACGCGCGCACCGCGGCGGCGCCATCGCCCAGCGATTGCACGACATAGTTGGCCGGTTCCTCCGGCGATTCGCGGCTGAGCAGCAGTTGCGTGGGCTGCGCGTCCAGCAAGGCCAGCGGTGCCGAATAGGCCGGCGCCTGCGAGTGGAACAGCCGTGTGGCCTGCTTGCTGCGCAGATCGAATCGATCGACGAAGGGGCGATCGCCTTCCGGCGAAGCGCCCTTGCCGAACAGGAACAGACTGTTGCCATCGCTGCTGGTCTGCAGCAGCGGGTGGCCCTTGCCGTCGGCCACCGTCGCCGGCGTGCCCGGGTCCTTGTAGCGGTCCTGCGAGGAGCGGTCCCACAACAGTTCGGGCGCGCGTTGCGGTTGATCCGGTGCGATGCGCCATTGCTTGGTGCGGCAAGTCTTCCACCAGCTTTCGCTCAAGATCGCCAGATCGCCGCGGCCCCACTGGATGCCTTCGAACCGGCTGCCCAACTGCGCCAGCGTCACCGGTGTGCGGTTGAACGGCGCGGCCTGCATCCGCACCGCATCGCGGACCTTGCTCTCGCGTGCCGGGTCGCCACCGTCCTGCGCTTCGGCCCACACCAGCGTGGCCGGTGCATCGTGCCGCCAGGCGATATCGCGCACCCCGACCGGTACCGCGTCGTTACCGGTCGGCAGGCCTTCCACCAACGACAGCTGCGCGATCTGGCGCACCAGTTTGCCCTGCAGGTCCAGCACCTCGATGCGGCGCGCGAAGTTGTCAACCGGCACCAGATACGAGAACGGCCGCTCGCTGCGTTCGCTCAGGATGTAACGGCCATCCGGCGACACCGACAGGTTGAGATAGATGCCCGGCGTGGCGATCGGGCGCACCTGCCCGGCCACCGTGACGATGATCGGCTGGCCGGTGGCGTAGTACTCGAACACGCGCGCATCGGCTTCATTGCGCAGCAGATCCTGGTAGGTGGGCAGCGAGCGCACCCCGGCGGCCGCACTGGTCTGCTGGGTGGCCGGGCCGGTCGGCGTCGCATCGCGGCTCGGTGGCGTGCCCTGCCCGGCGACTTGCTGCTGCAGCAGCAAACCGCTGCCATCGGGCAACCAACGCACGTCGTCGTTGACGCTGGTGTTCAAGCCGGCCACCAGCCGCCGCGCCTGCCCGGCCGCCACGTCTACCAGCCACAGTTCGTTGGCACCGCTGGCAGCATCTTCGCGGCGGAACGCCAGATGGCGTTGGTCGGGCGACCAGCTCAGATCGGCCAGCGACAACGGCGAGGGCAACCCGGCGATCTGCCGCTCGCTGCCGTCGGCCACCGATAGCAGCCACAGCTTGCTGGCGAACGAAAAGCGGCTGGCCGCGAAGGTCTTCGGATGGATGCGCAGGCCGGCCAGCTTCAGCTCCGGCTGGGCCACCTCGGCGATGTCCGGCAGTGCCGGCAGTTGCAGCATCGCGGCCAGATCGCGCCTGGGCGAGAGCTGCAGCAGCGGCGCACGCGGGGCGTCCACCACCGCCTGCAGCGCCTTGGAGGGCAGTTGATAACCGCCGCCTGGCGCAGGGCCTGGTTGCACGACTGCCACATTGGTCGCGGCCGGGCTAGCCGCCCCGGCCATCACCGGTGCGCTCAATGCCAGCGCCCCTGCCAATGCCCATGTGTGCTGCCGCCAGCCTTGCGCATGCCGTTTCGCCCGCATTGTCCGTCCCCGCTGATGATCGACTCCGGACCATAGCAGCCGCCTGTCGGCCGCTCCCCTGCCGTTGGTAGGGGGTCGGCCGCAATTCATGCCACGCGGGGGTGCTGCCGATATAATCGGGCCCTCTCGTCGAGGGGCGCTGCGACCGGTAGGGCGGACTGATCCGCTCACTGCACCACAGGTGCAGGTACACGGCCAGGCTCGACCAGCAGTTACCGTTCAACGGCGCCCGGCATTGCAGACATTCGTTTGCCTACCGGAGCCATTGCATGAACGCTGTCACAAAGATCACCCCGCACACCGACTACAAGATTGCCGATATCTCCCTGGCCGATTGGGGCCGCAAGGAGCTGGACATCGCCGAGCACGAAATGCCGGGCCTGATGTCGATCCGCCGCAAGCACGCGCAGACCAAGCCGCTGAAGGACGTGCGCATCACCGGCTCGCTGCACATGACCATCCAGACCGCCGTGCTGATCGAAACGCTCAAGGACATCGGTGCCGATGTGCGCTGGGCCTCGTGCAACATCTTCTCCACGCAGGACCACGCCGCCGCGGCGATCGCCGCGACCGGCACCCCCGTGTTCGCCTGGAAGGGCGAGACGCTGGAAGAGTACTGGGACTGCACCCTGGACGCGCTGACCTTCACCCTGCCCGACGGCACCCTCACCGGCCCCGAGCTGGTGGTGGACGACGGCGGCGACGTCACCCTGCTGATCCACAAGGGCTACGAGCTCGAAAATGGCAGCACCTGGGTGGACGAGCCGGCCTCCTCGCACGAGGAGGGCGTCATCAAGGCGTTGCTCAAGCGCGTCGCCGTGGAGCGCCCGGGCTACTGGGGCCGCGTGGTCAAGGACTGGAAGGGCGTCTCCGAAGAGACCACCACTGGCGTGCACCGCCTGTACCAGATCGCCGAAGCCGGCAAGCTGCTGATCCCGGCTATCAACGTCAACGACTCGGTCACCAAGAGCAAGTTCGACAACCTCTACGGCTGCCGCGAGTCGCTGGCCGATGGCCTCAAGCGCGCAATGGACGTGATGCTGGCCGGCAAGGTCGCCGTGGTCTGCGGCTACGGCGATGTCGGCAAGGGCAGCGCTGCCTCGCTGCGCGCCTATGGCGCCCGCGTGATCGTCACTGAAATCGACCCGATCTGCGCATTGCAGGCGTCGATGGAAGGCTTCGAAGTCAACACCATCGAATCCACCCTGGGCCGTGCCGACATCTACGTCACCACCACCGGCAACAAGGACATCATCACCGTCGAGCACCTGCAGGCGATGAAGGACCAGGCCATCGTGTGCAACATCGGCCACTTCGACAACGAGATCCAGGTCGATGCGCTCAAGGCGCTGAAGGACGTGCAGAAGATCAACATCAAGCCGCAGGTGGACAAGTACGTGTTCCCCAACGGCAACGCGATCTTCCTGCTGGCCGACGGCCGCCTGGTGAACCTGGGCTGCGCCACCGGCCACCCGAGCTTCGTGATGTCCAACTCGTTCGCCAACCAGACCCTGGCCCAGATCGACCTGTGGGAAAAGCGCGACACCTACGAGAAGAAGGTCTACATCCTGCCCAAGCACCTGGATGAAGAAGTCGCGCGTCTGCACCTGGAAAAGATCGGCGTGAAGCTGACCACCCTCACCAAGGACCAGGCCGACTACCTCGGCGTGGACGTGGCTGGCCCGTACAAGCCGGATCATTACCGCTACTGATCCATCGGCAAACCATCGCCATGCACACAAAACGGGCGCCGCAAGGCGCCCGTTTTGTGTGATCAGCGGGAACCATGCCTGACTGAGATGCTGTGCCACACCTGAGCTAGGTCAGCCTACCCCTCACCACCGCAAGCCCGTAGAAGCATCACCACAACCATCGGCCTGCCGGACTAGCCACCTTCCACCGCTTGCAGCGAAACAGCACCAGGGCCTCACTGCATGACTGTATCCGCCAACACGTACACCGAGATCTGGATGCGGCTGCGCGCGTCATACGGCTCGCGGCCCCAACCGCCCCATCGAGCGTGCAGTCGCAAACCCGCGATCTGCGCCATCAGGTCGAGTTCCGACGGCCAAACGTAGCGTCGACGCTCGGAAAAGATGCGCGTCCCATCCTCGCTCATGACGACCACCCGTTGATCGATTCGCTGTTTCACCGGATCGGGTTGCGAGCACACCAGCATGACGGCGGCGCCCTCGCTCTGCGTCTCCGGAAGGTCGAGCACCTGGCTTATCTTTCCGCTACCGTCGAACACTTCGGCGCCAGGGACCGCGCTCTGGATCACGAGCATGCCGTCGGGCGCAAGGCAACGCGTGGCATTGACGACGCAGCGCAACTGCTCGGCCTGGGTGAGCAGGTACCCAAACGAATTCACCGTGTAGATCAGACCAAACGCCCCACTCAACGGCATGTCGGCAAAATCAGCGCAGATCAGTTGTAGCTGATCGCTGCCAGGTTTGGTACGCAATACGTCGAGCATTGCGCGCGCATTGTCGATGCCGGTCACTGGCACGCCACATTGGGCCAACGGCAGTGCGATACGCCCGCTGCCGATGCCCAACTCCAGCGATGCACGTCCATCGGCGAGGTCGGCCAGGGTTTGCACGCATCGCTGCAGTGCCTGTGTCGGCCAACGATCATGGAAGCCATCGTAGAACGCAGCCATCCGATCGTATTGAGAATTGCCGGGCATACTGCGCGCTCGCGTTTAAAACAGTATGGCGATAGTACGCGGCGATGAAGCTGGGGCGTTCGCGGCGGAGACAATGAATCGAAATACTACGTCTACCGCGACGGGTTTGCGCAATCGGGTTTGACCAATGCAGGTCATAGCTAGTCTATTGACACGTCGCTGGACAACCATTCGTCCTCAACAACATTCCACAAATCAGCATGCCGTTGACTTCGACCTTACAAGGAGACCGTGATGAAACGTCTTTTTCATGCTCTGCGGCGCTGGATCCAGGCCATCGGCGGCCGCAAGCTCGGTTACATCTACACCTATTAACCTCCCACGCTGTCACGGGGGAGAGGCCTCCCGTGACAGCGTGGTATCGCTGCTGGTCCGCTCTGCGTCCATATAGCGCACCGCCTGCTGGGTCGTCGGCAACAGCCAAACACGCATGAACTCAGGTCGCAGGCACGCACTTCCCCCTGGCCCGGTTGGACACTGGGCATTCGGCAACCGCCGGCAGTTCTCTGAAGATCCCTTGGCGTTCCTGCAATCGTGCGCGCGCATGCATGGCGACGTGGTCAGGGTCGCAAGACACACGTATCTGCTCGCCGCACCGGCCACGATCGCTACGGTGCTGAGTGATGACGGGACGCTTTACGGCAAGACCGATCCTGACCCGAGCGCACGACGCGCGGCATTTCCCGCTTCGGTGATGAATAGCACTGGCTCAGTCTGGCGGCACAAGCGGCAGATGCTGCAGCCTGCGTTTCGTGCAGCCCTAGTGCGCGACTCTGCAGCACAGGCATCGGCTGCCACGATGGCGCTTCTACGCGACCAGTGCCAGTGCGTCGCTGCACAGGACATGCGCGCGCTGATGACTGAACTATGCGCGCAACTGGGCGCCGGCTTTCTGCTTGGGAATCCGGCACATGCACCTGACCTGCTGCGCATGCTGCCGATGGTCGATGCGATTCTGCAGCAGACGCGCGATCAATCCCCGGCGCCGGCATGGTGGCCATCGGCGCATCGACAGCGCATGCGCCGCGCACGCGCGGATCTCGACATGGCGCTGGAACAAATTTTGATGCGCGCCAGGCAGCAGCCCCCACATCCGGCATCGGTCCTGTCTCTGTTACTGGCCGACGCTGCACAAGGTGGCAGCGGCTGGTGCCGCGACGAGGCAGCGGCGATGCTGATGTCGGCGCTGGAACCGATGGCGGCCGCACTGACCTGGACCTTGCTGCTGCTTGCGCAGCATCCAAACGTGGCACGGCACGTTGCACAGGAAGCAGACGGACTGGACGACGCTGATACCGGCATCGGGTTGCTCGACCGCTTGCCGCAGGCGCGGGCCTGCCTGAAAGAGGCCATGCGCCTGTATCCGCCAGCCTGGATGACCGCGAGGATTGCGCAACGCGACACCTCTCTGGATGGCTTCCACGTCCCAAGCGGCACCCAACTGCTGATCAGCCCGTGGGTCGTACACCGCGACGAACGTCATTTTCCCGATCCGGAGGCTTTCCTGCCCGCACGCTGGCTAGACGACAGCGCCACCCATTCGCTGGCACGCTACAGCTACTTCCCATTCGGCGGCGGCCCACGTAGTTGCATCGGCAGCATGCTGGCCCTGACCCAGATGACCGCAGTCATCGCCACCGTGTTGCGTGCGCGCAGCCTGCATCTGGCTGCCGACGCTCACCCCACGCCGTTCCCTGCGCTCGTGTTGCGGCCACTGGATGTACGCATCGCACTGCGGCCACGACCCGACGACATCGCGTCTCGCTAGGCACCGCCACATGAACGATCCACAGATTCGTAAAAAGAGCAGGGAATATCCAAACCGATTCTTCGACTCCAGCGTCTGGAACGATCTGGCCCTGCGCGAAGGCGATATCGTGATCGCCAGTTATGCCAAGGCTGGCACGACCTGGCTGCAGCAGATCGTGGCGCAACTGATCTTCGGCGGCGAAGCGCAGGTTGATGTCTCGGCCATTTCACCCTGGGTCGACGGCGTTTATCCGGATAAGGCGAGCAAGCTCGCGCTGCTGGACGCGCAGAGGCACCGACGCTTCATGAAGACACACCTGCCAGCTGATGCACTGGTCACCAGCGCGCGTGCCAAGTATCTGTACATTGGCCGCGATGGACGCGACATTGCGCTGAGTCTGTATGACCACCAATGCGCGTTGAGCCAGGAGGCGCAGGCACGTCTGGATGCCGGCGGTGCCGAGCCCGGCAAGCTGCGCGTGCCGCCGCCACCGCGTCTGACGCGCGATGCCTATGTGGCGCATTGGCTGGAACATGATGGCGCGCCCTTCTGGCCGTTATGGGAAGGCGTCCGTTCGTGGTGGGAGCGGCGCGAAGATGCGAACGTGCTGCACCTTCATTACAACGACCTGCTCGACGACCTGCCCGGCGAGGTCCGCCGCATCGCCGCCTTTCTCGACATTCCAGTTCCACCCGGCCAATGGGACAGGATCGTGGCGCACTGCCGCTTCGACTACATGCGACAGCACGCCGCGCGCTACGTGCCGCACTGTACCGGGCTGTGGCGCGAAGGCGGCAAGGCATTCTTCAACCAGGGCCGCTGTGGCCGCTGGCGTACTGTCCTGCCGAGTGCACTCAGTCGCGCGTATGTGCAGCGCGCACATGCGGAACTCGGCGGAGACGCCGCGCAGTGGCTGGCCCACGGCCAGGCGCGAACGTCGTGAGCCTCCAACTTATTGGCGCCGGTCTGGGCCGCACCGGTACCCTCTCCCTGAAGCTGGCGCTTGAGCGGCTCGGTGTGGGCCGCTGCTACCATGCAATGGAACTGGCAGCGAATCTGCGTCAACACTTGCCGCGCTGGGAGGCGGCGATCGACGGGCACCCGGATTGGGACGCACTGTTCGCCGGCTATGCGGCGACGACCGACTACCCCGGCTGCTGTTTCTGGGAGGAATTGTCCGCGCACTTTCCGCACGCCAAGGTGATCCTGACCGTGCGCGATCCCGACGCGTGGTTCGATTCGGTCAGCGCGACGATCTTCTCCGGCGACGGCAGTGTGCCGTCGCTGTTTGGCGCCGATGGCCAACGCTTGAGTCGCTTCTTGCGTCGCGACATGGAGGCACGCCTCGGTGACCGTGCCTTCATGACCGATTACTTCCGTCGCTGGAACCAGAGCGTGATCGAGCGAGTACCGGCGCCTCGCCTCTTGCTGCTCGATGCCGACGCCGAATCGCACTGGGAACGCCTGTGCGCATTTCTGGGCTTGCCAGTGCCGGCGCTGCCGTATCCCCGCGTCCATGCCCGCGGCGTCGGTGGCGCACAGGCGCGTCGGCTGCCAACGGAGCCGGCACTGATCGAACACTGCATGCGCAACTATCTGGAACGGCTCGCCGAAGAGGCCTTCCTGCCACCGGCCGCCCCGTAACTGCTGCGGCGAGCATGGATCATGCTAGGCCAAACGCAGCGTCCAACGCGGCGAGCGCAGGCAGATGACACCAATCAGGTCTTCCATCAAAGCCGCTGCAGTCATGGACTGGTGGTGAACCACACCGGTGGCCTGTGGCGATCCGCCATTGCACTGCCAGCGGACGAGTCAGGGCCGCCAGTTCGCGTTCGCTTCCCAGAACGCGACGCTACGCCGATACGCATCGCGGTCCAGCGGCGTACCCGAGCCACCCTCTTCCACGCCCAGGGCATTGCGCAACATGGTGATCGGTGCCATCGGAATCTCGTCCGGCTCTGCGGTGTAGAGACAACCGACCACACCCCAGTCTGCCTCGACGGGCGTGCCTTCCTTGGCCAACTGCTCGCGGCTGTAGAGGATGGGCAGCAGATAGGCGGCCACCGGTGGCTCGACACCTTCGAACCAACGCACCAGCACGGCCAATTCCTGCGTGCTGCGCGCCTCGTAGCCGGAACGCAGCAGGTGCCGGTTGTCATCGGTGATGGGAATGGTGAGGCGGCGGGTCGAAGTCCAGTTGCGGTGCACATGCAATTGGCAAAACGGCGCATAGCCCTCGATCACGCGTAGCGGCGCCTCGTCGTTGAGCCGCTGGATGAACTGCTCAGGCCTGCAGTCCTGGATGGCATTGCGACGCCCATCGCGCGGAAACAGGCGGGCGCGGGCGAACGGGGTCAAGACGATCGACATGAGCAGACTGTGCGGCGACAAAGAGCGCCAGGGTAGCGCGCATGCGTTCGCACGACTACGTTGAATCACCATCAACGACCGCGCGGCGATCGGACTGGCCCGAGTGCTTAGGATGGTTCCCAGCAGTCACCAAGCACCCACCGACAGCATGCAGGTACGCATCACGCAGCGGTGTGGCGCATGCGGTGGAGCTGGATCCGTCTGGCAACCACCCAATGCGGGGGTTCGCCGGCGCTACCAGATCAAATCGTCCGGCACCTTGAACTGGCTGTAGTACTCGTCATCGCTGTCGGGCGCGGCCGGCGCGCTGTTGCGTCCGTGGTCCAGCACCACGGCATCGGCATCGCGGCTGTAAACCTTGTCGGCGGCCGCGCGCGGAATCAGCTCAACACCATCACCGTACCGCACGATCACCAGCGCGCCGCTGGCCAACTGGCTGCGCAACGCCGTGTTCACCAGCACGCTGCGGATCACGCTGCCGTCGTTGAAGCGGTAATCGATCTCGCCTTCGCGCTTGACCTTGTTGGTCTCCACGATCTGCCGCACCTGGGCAAGCACTTCCTGTCGGCGCACCTGCACGTTGCGCTCTTCGGCCAGCGCACGATCGCGCTCGGCACGTTCGGCTTGCAGGCGCGCCGCATCAACCTTGTCCGTCGCCGCCGGCTGCACCGCCGCGCCCTTGGCATGGCGCTGCTTGACCTGTTCGCGTGCAACCTTGTCCACCTGGGCTTTTTTCACCAGGCCGGCCTTGAGCAGCTGTTCTTGCAATGGATTGCGCATCGGGAGGCTGGGGCAGTGGACTGGCGGCTAGTTTAACGCGGCCAGCGCCGCCCCATCGTCGTAGCCGGGCCGAGCCGTTGGCAATGCCGGTGGTCCGGATCGTGGCCGTGCCGCTGCCAGCCGCCCATTCCGGCTTTCGCCGATGCGGTGGGCCATTGACGCGCGGCGCGATACCGGCGAAGCACCTGAGGCACGCGATGGTCACCTTGGCATTGCCGCACAAGGGCGGCGAGGCGTGCAACGGTGACGTGCACGCTGCCGGCAGCAGCGCGAAGCAGCTGACCTATGTCACCAGCGACGGTATGGCGAGATGCCGCCGTCGTACGCGCTGCTTGCCGACGATGAGCTTGGCCTATCGCCAGGCCTTGATTGAGATGGCCGATGCGGTGGATTGCAACGCCCGCATAGTTCACTGCTTTTTTGCGACCAATCGCGCCGTTGGCGCCGAACCCTGCGCCCAGTTTGCCGGACCTCGGCAGTGAATACGTATGCACAACACCAATGCTGCGCCGCGATGCGCGCTTAGCATCACCGCGCGCTGCACACCGTGCGCGCGCTTTCCGGAACAGGGGCCGGAAGCCTTGATGCGGGCATCGCGCAGTGCGCGTCGGCCTGCGCTTACCACTGGAGATCGATCCAATGCGCAACACGCCTGCTCATGCTCCACCTTCACTGATACAACGCAGTGTCCGTCTCTTGCTGACTGCATTGGTCCTGCTGGTGACCACCGCCAATGCGCAGGCCGATGTCATCCTGCACGCCTTCAACTGGCCGTATGCCACCGTCGAAGCCCGCGCCAAGCAGATTGCCGATGCCGGCTATCGCAAGGTATTGGTCGCCCCCGCGTACCGCTCCGAAGGAAGTGCCTGGTGGGCGCGCTATCAACCCCAGGACATCCGCCTGATCGACAATCCGCTCGGCGACACCGCTGCATTCAAGAAGATGGTCCAGGCGCTGGCCAGCAACGGCGTGGAAACCTATGCCGACATCGTGTTCAACCACATGGCCAACGAAGCGGCCACGCGCGCGGACCTCAATTACCCAGGCAGTGCGGTCCTGTCGCAGTACGCCGCAAACCCCGGCCGTTACGATTCGCTGCGCTTGTTCGGCACGCTGCAGTCAAACTTCCTCAGCACCAGCGATTTCGGCCCGGGGCAGTGCATCAGCAACTACAACGACGCTTACCAGGTGCGCAATTACCGCATCTGCGGCGGCGGCAGCGATCCAGGCCTGCCGGATTTGCTGGGCAACGACTGGGTGGTGCAGCAGCAACGCGCCTATCTGCAGGCGCTCAAGAGCATCGGCGTGACCGGCTTCCGGGTGGATGCGGCCAATCACATGACGTTCGACCATCTCAATCGCGTCTTCGATGCCGGCATCCGATCGGGTGTGTATGTCTTCGGCGAAGTGATCACCGGCGGCGGTACGGGCAATGGCGATTACGACCAGTTCCTGGCGCCGTACCTGCAATCCACCCCGCATGCGGCCTACGACTTTCCGCTGTTCAATGCGGTGCGCAACGCGTTCGCCATTGGCGCCAGCATGCAGCAGCTGGTGGATCCAGCCGCGTCCGGACAGGCATTGCCGGGCAATCGCGCCGTGACCTTTGCAGTGACCCACGACATTCCCAACAACGCCGGATTCCGCTATGCGATTCTCGACCCGGTAGATGAAACGCTGGCCTACGCGTACCTGATCGGTCGCAACGGCGGAATGCCGATGCTTTATACCGACAACAACGAAAGTGGCGACAACCGCTGGGTCAACGCCTATCTACGCGACGACCTGCGCCGCATGATCGGCTTCCATAATGGCGTGCAGGGCACCGACATGCAGGTCTTGTCGTCCAGCTCCTGCCACATCCTGTTCCGTCGCGGCAGCCTGGGCATCGTGGGCATCAACAAGTGCGGCAACCCGGTCACCACCACGGTGGGAATGAACAACAGCGTGTTGTACTGGAATGCCGATTACGTGGATGCCTTGGGCTCGGGCAACGTAGTGCGCATTTCCAGTAGTTCCTACACCTTTACGCTGCCGGCGCGTGGCGCGCGCATGTGGCGCCGCTGAGCGGCCATCACAAGATGGCGATGACACGACGTTGCAGTGTTCTCGTCGCTTGAAACGGTGACTGCGACGTGCCTTGCGACTTCGCACGACGATGCTGCAACACGATCAAGACCAGGCACCCGACGCGAACCGGCGTCGGGGCTTCGTTGTTCCTACGAGCTCGCGTCGATCGACTGCGCCAGGATGCCGTTGGGTGCAGCGCACATACGCGCTCGCATCGATGGACCGCTCCACGCGTTGCAGCCGGCGCGTTTCGTGCGGCACCACGCAATGCGGTGGGCGAACGAGGCTGGCAGCGGCGCACGACTTGTGCGCGCCGAACCCAACTTCTGCAGATGGCGTACGGCCGCAGGACTGCTGGCGTTGACTGGCGTTGACCAGCGGTGTTCACCGTTGGGCAAGCGGATTGACCGACCTACCAGGCGAACGGTGCGGTGACCTGGCGTGCGCCGAGCATGAACGCATCTGCCACGTGCACGAATGGTGCAATATCCACTTCCGATTGGCCCGCGCGCACCAGCTGCACGAAGCGCCCATACAAGCCGTCGTATTCGCTGGACGCAGGCAGCGCCTGCAGTTGCCCCTCGATGCGCAACGTGGCTCCGCCTTCGCTGAGCATGAGCATGCCCGCGGTGGTTTCCACTTCGATATCCCAGCGCTGGTGCCCGGTCTGCAGGAAATCGAATTCTGCCGTTACCGGGAGTCCTGCGGTGTCGACGAACGCGAGCCTGGCATACAGCGGCGCCTGACGGTTCTCCGGAGTGTGCAGTTCGGCATCGCGCAGCGCCAAGCTGCGCGGCAGCAGATGGGTCGCGATGGAGAGCGCATTGATGCCGGGGTCGAACACACCCATGCCGCCGGGTTCCAGAATCCAGTCCTGGCCCGGATGCCAGTGGCGAATGTCTTCCTTCCAGGTGATGTGCGCCCGCACGAGTTGCTTGTCGGCCAGCCATGCACGGGCAGGCTCGACACCGGCGGCGCAGCGCGAATGCCAGCTGGTGAACACGGTGCGTTGTGCACGCTGCGCCACGTCTTGCAGATCATGAATTTCGGCGAGCGTGGCGGCCGGCGGTTTTTCCAGAAACACGTGGCGGCCGGCCATCAACGCGGCCTGCGCCAATGCGTGCCGTCCGACCGGTGGTGTGCACAAGGCCACCGCCTCGATCTGCGGCTGGGCGGCAAATGCGTCTTCCAGGGTGTGATAGGCGGGCACACCGTCGACCGTGCCATGCCGGCTCACGGTGGCCACCAGCTGCACATCGTCGCGCGCCGCGATGGTCGGCACGTGCTGGTCGCGGGCGATCTTGCCGATCCCGACAAGGGCAATACGCAATGCGTCTGGATGCTTCATCGAAACCTTCGTGCTGGTAGGAGGTGGCAAGCGGCGCAAGCACCTGCTCACGCACACGGCTTGGGCAACGCTGCAGGGGCGCGATGCGGGGAGCCCACGCGACGGCGCAGTGTAAGGTCAGGGCGCGACCCACCGCGAGACATCGCTCCTGCTTGTTTTGCTATACCTGCGCTGATCGTTGCGTACGGGCCGGCCTGCTTGCACCACCAATGGCGTGGAGGGCTGCAGGCGCACTGGGCACGGCAGCGACGCGTGGCGCCACTGACCACCACGCCACCGACACGCCATTGACGCTGGCCCGCATGCAGACCAGCATCGCCACGGCACGCCGCTGTGCCGTCACCCTTGCAGGCTGCACCGATGTTGCATCACGTTTCGCTGGGCGTTCGCGCAATCGACGCCTCGGCAACCTTTTACGACGCGGCGCTGGGCGCGCTTGGCTATGTGCGGGTGTGGTCGGATCTGGAGCCGGGCACGCGCGACCAGGCGGTCGGCTACGGCAGGCCCGGCGGCGAAGACTGCCTGGCGTTGAAGCAACGTCAGGCCGCACGGTGCGCTCCGGGGGCCGGCTTCCACCTGGCATTTTCGTCCACCGATGCGTCAGCGGTGGACGCCTTCCATCGCGCTGCGCTACAGCACGGCGGCCGCTGCAATGGCGCGCCAGGCTTGCGACCGGACTACGGCGACGATTATTACGCCGCGTTCGTCATCGACCCCGACGGGCACCACATCGAAGCGGTGGTCGCCCGCAAGCCGCCACGCTAGGCGTCAGCATCGTTACCCAAGACCGGAATGGCGGTGGTTGGAGTCCCGCACGCGCGGCACGCTCACCGCGCAGTGAAGGTCATGGCGATGCCTGCGTCAGGAACCGGTCGAAGTCGCCGATGTTCATGCTGCCCCAGCCCGACGCGAAGTCCCAACCGTAGCTCGCGTTGTATCCATCGCGATACAGGCCATTGCTGCCGACCACGACGTCATGGGCGCGCTGCGCATCGTGGCGCTGGCTCGCATACTGATAGATCTGCGGCGCGACGAAGCCCAAATTGGGATGCGACTGCAACAGCCGGGCGATATAGCCGGCGAAGGTCGGGGTAGCGGCACTGGTACCCCACACATACCAGGCAGCCTCGTTACCCTGCGCATCGGTGCCGCGGATCTGCGCACTGCTGTAGAACGAGCCATTGAAGCTGACATCGGGTACCGCGCGGTAGCCGGAGGCCGTCTGCCCCGGCAGCAGGGTGCGCTGCCACTGCGGTGCATAGGCAATCTTGCTGACGCCGCCCTGGCTGAGTTGGCGGCCGACACCGGCATTCCAGACGCGCTCGGAGGCGTAGCTGCCGGGATTGCCGCCCTGGGTCAGCAACTCGGTGGCGCCCACCGCAATCGCGTAGCGGTGCGACGCCGGCCAACCGACCTGGCGCAGGTCCGGGCGCCCCGCCAGCGTATCGTAATAAGGCGCGTTGGCGCGTGCGCTCAGCGGCAGGTAGACGCCGTCGTCGCCGCTGCAGATCACGAAATTCTGCCCCTGGCGCACCGCCTTGGTCAGGCTGGCGTCCATGGCCTGGAAGACCGCGTCGTTGACCTGGATTTCCTGCCCGTAGATCGACATGCTGACCACGCGGGCCAGGTTGTCGTCGGCCGCGCGTGCCATACCATCAATGATGCTCTTCCAGGAAAAATCCGGGATGTTGTAGATGACCAGGCGTTTCAACCCGCCGGCGCTACCGACCAGCAACTGGGTATCCATGTCCCACTCGACTTCGGAATCCTTGCTGGCAGCATTGGACTGATAACCCGGTGCACCGGGGTCGCCCACCATCACTACCGCGACCGGGGTGTGCAGGCCGTGCAGTGCCTGGAAGCTCTGCAGCCGCGCGAGGGTATTTTCCAGATTGCCGGCGGCAATGACCGCGCCGACGATATCGCTGGCCGGTGCCAGCGTATCGGCGCCGTAGGCGCTATTGAGCTCTTCGATGCTGTGGCGCACGACTTCTGCGCCGCTGCTCTTGGCGGCCACCACGGCGCTGCTGTTCAACAACGATGTGCGCGCGGCGGCTAGCGGCGCCCCGTGCGGCGCGACTTTTGCGCCGGCGGTACCGTCCAGGCCAACCACGCCTTGCACCACGGCCTGCAAGCCGGCCGGCACTGCGACCGCGCCCTGCGCGGCGGCAACGCCGACGCGGCCATCGGCACTCACTACACGCAGCGGGGTGCCAAGGGCGGCCTGCAACGCCGCCGCTGTTGCACGGACTTGCAGCAAGCGTCCATCGGTGGCCTGGCGCACATCGGTGATGCCATACCGGCTCAGATAGGCCTTGACCTGCGCGATCGCGCTGGTGGAAGCAGCCGATGCGCGGGCCAGTTGACCGCGCAATAGCGGATCGCCGCCATCGCGCATCAACCACTGCTCCACCGCAGCATGTTGCTGGCGCATGGCCACCTGCGGCTTGAGCACCAATCCCACCTGCAGGATGCGTTGCGGCGCCAGCGCGCCACCGACGCCAAGTTGCGCAGGTGCCTGTTCGGCTGCCTGCGCGATACCGGTCATACCCAGGGCGACGGCGCAGGCCAGGACGGCCTGAGAGAAAGAGCGCGTCATCATTCGTTTGCCGCCATTGATCGTGAGTTAACAGGCTGCGGATTCTCACGAGGCGGCAGTGGTTTCAGACGCAACAGTGCGAACTCTGTGTGCGTGAAACGATGCGGCCGCGAACTGACACGCGAATCTCGTGCCGAGCGCCCTGTCCGATTGCGCGCCAGGGCGCGGCCGCGGCTTGTCGATCGCCGGGCGCACGGCGCCTGCAGCCGCTGGCGCCGATCCTGGCGATGCCAGTGGCTGCGTCCTACATCTCCAGCACCACCTTACCCAGGTGACTGCCCTGCTCCAGGTAACGATGTGCCGCAGCCGCTTCGCTCAGCGGGAAGCGCTTGTCGAGCAACACGCGCAGCTTGCCCTGTTCGATCCAGGGCCACACCACGCGTTCCACTTCTGCGGCCAACCGGGCTTTCTCATCGGCATGGCGCGGGCGCAGCGTCGAGCCGGTAATGACCGCCTGCTTGCGCATCAGCACCGGAATCGGCACCTCGATGGTGGCGCCGGCCTGCGAGGCGATGTAGACGATGCGTCCGCGCGGGTTCAGCGCTTCCAGGGTGTCGGCGAACACCGCAGCGCCCACCATGTCGAGCGCAACGTCCACGCCGCCGTGCGCCTTGGCCACCTCGACAAACGACGCAGTGGTGGAATCGATCGCCACATCGGCGCCCAACTCGCGCGCCTGTGCCGCCTTGCTGGCCGAGCGCGCGGTGGCCAGCACGTGTGCGCGCCCGCCGCCTTGGCCATCTGGATCGCCGTGACGCCGATGCCCGAGGTCGCACCATGCAATAGCAGCCATTGGCCTGCCGCGAGCCGACCGTGTTCGAACAGATTGGCGTAGGCAGTGAAGATGGTTTCCGGCAACGCCGCCGCGTGCACCAGATCCATGCCGGCGGGGATCGGCAGGACGTGACGCGCATCGACGGCGGCGTATTGCGCGTAGCCGCCGCCACCCAGCAGTGCGCACACGCGGTCGCCTACTTTCCAGCGACCGGCCGGTTCGACGATCTCGCCAGCGATTTCCAGTCCCAGCGTCTCCGGTGCGCCAGGCGGCGGCGGATAGTGCCCGGCGCGTTGCAGCAGATCGGGGCGATTGATGCCGGCGGCATGCACGCGGACCAGCACCTGCCCTGGCGCAGGACGCGGGCGCGGTTGCTCGGTGGCGTACAGCGCGTCGGCGTCGCCCTTGCCCTCGCGGATGGCGATGGCGGTCATCGTGGTATCGCTCATGAAGGCGCTCCATGGAAAGTGCGCCCAGTGTAGGCGGGCAGACGTCAACGCCTGGCGCAGATGCACCCCACGGTTTCCAGCAGGCATTGCCGCAGCGGCGGCAAGCGAGCGAGCGATGGTGTGTCTTCGATGACGTCGTGGTGCTCCGTCGTGTTCGAAGGGACAGTGCGCACTGGACAAGCGGTCATCGTCGACAGCATCGCAAGGATGCACGCCCACAATCGGGCGGCTGCAGCCAGGCCATGCACTCGCAATGCAGATGCCGTCTACCTTGTCTTCGTCGAATCGACAGCCGCCAACGCCACATCGCACGCAGTGGTTGGCCGGGTTTCGACGACAGGCCTGAGAAAGGTAACCGCCATGCGGCAACATCGCTCAGCAGCGTGGCGCCATCCACCTTGGGTTGCGCGGCCAATGCAGGCACAAGGTCGTCGACGCTGTGCGCCAACGCGCCCTTAGCCGATGCCAGGATTCGGCGCCAAGCCCACCGCCTCTTCTTGCGTGTCGCATTGCGACCAAATGGCGCGAAATGCTTGCGCTCACCGAATGCGCCGCAGGTTCAAGCACACAAGCGGCGCGCGATTGCAGCCACGATGCCCCAGAACCGGATGCGATTGCCCGCAAGCAACCCCAACCAGGCAGATGCTGCGCGGCCGCCCGCACTTCGGTGTCCCGGCCTATGCTGGTGTCTTGCTGACCACCAGGAGTCGCCATGCAACTGCCATGGAACGCGCGCGTCATCGCCCTCTACATGCTTGCACTATCCGCGAGCACGCAGGTAAGCGCGGCGCAGGTGCGCATTGCGCAGGAAGCACACGGCTACCGCTTGTTGGTGGATGGCGCTCCCTTCGTGATCAAGGGTGCCGGCCTGGGCAATGGCAGCATGGAAACGCTGGCCGCACGCGGGGGCAATGCATTGCGCACCTGGCGCGTGGATCCAGACGCCCAACGCCAGCGCGCCCTGCTCGATCGCGCACAACGCAACGGCCTGAAAGTGGCGGTCGGCATCGAGCTCGGCAACCAGCGACATGGCTTCGATTACGACGATGCAGCGGCGGTAAAACAGCAACTGCAGCGCGTCCTCGCGCAGGTACGGCAATCGGCGGCGCATCCGGCGGTGCTGATGTGGGTGGTCGGTAACGAACTCAATCTGGATTACACCAATCCCAAGGTCTGGAACGCGGTCGGCGAGATCGCCGAGGCGATCCATGCCATCGACCCGGATCATCCGGTCACCACCACGCTGGCCGGTTTCGACAAGCAACTGATCGACCAACTCAAGACGCGCGCCCCGGCACTGGACCTGATCGCCGTGCAGCTTTACGGCGATATCGCAGCGCTGCCGCAGAAGCTGCACGAGAGCGGGTGGCGCGGCCCTTACGTGGTCACCGAGTGGGGCCCCACCGGGCATTGGGAATCGCCGACCACTCGCTGGGGCGCACCGATCGAGGACGACAGCACGCGCAAGGCGCTATTGCTGGAACAGCGCTACCGCAGCTACATCGCCAGCGACACCCGCCAGGGGCTGGGCTCGTTCGTGTTCCTGTGGGGCGACAAGCAGGAGCGCACGCCCACCTAGTATGGCTTGTTCCTGCCGTCGGGCGAGGCCACGCCCAGCGTGGACACATTGCAACTGCTGTGGACCGGCCGGTGGCCGGCCAGCCGTGCGCCGGCGGTGTCGGCACTCACGCTGGCTGGCCAACGCGCTACCGACAGCGTGCGCCTTCGCCCGGGCCAGACCGTGATCGCAAGCATTCGTGCCAGCGGCGCATCCGTACTTCGCTACGACTGGCATGTGCGCACCGAAAGCACCGCGCGCAGCATCGGTGGCGATCCCGAGACGCTGCCACCGCTGGTCGATGCCGCCATTGCGCCAAACCGCGTGGCCGGTGATCGCAGCGGCGCACGCGGTACGGCCGAGGAGGTGCGTTTGATCGCGCCAGCGCCGGGCAACTACCGTTTGTTTGTGGAAGTGCGCGATAACGCCGGCCGCGCCGGCTATGCCAACCTGCCGTTCCGCGTGCTGCCGCCCTCGCCCGCCCCGCGAAAAGGCGCGTCGGAACCGTCGCAGCAAGATATGCATTCATCGCGATGAAGCGATATTATCTCCAGACGATCCGCCGGAACCGCCGCGATGACGCATCTCAGTTTCGAGTTCTATCCGCCCAAGACCGATGATCAGCGCGCGCAACTGGACCGCACCGCAGCCAGGTTGAAGGGCTACGCGCCGGAGTACGTGTCGTGCACCTTCGGCGCCGGCGGCTCCACGCTCAGCTACACCTCCGAAACGGTGCGCCACCTCAAGCAGAAGCATGGCTTCGAAGCGGCGCCGCATCTGTCCTGCGTCGGCGGCAGCCGGCAGGAGATCCGCGAGCTGCTCAAGCTGTATCGCGCCATCGGCTGCACCCGCATCGTCGCGCTGCGTGGCGACCTGCCCTCGGGCATGGGCCATCCCGGCGACCTGCGTTACGCCTCGGACCTGATCGCCTTCATCCGCGCCGAACACGGCGATGCGTTCCGGATCGAGGTCGGCGCCTATCCGGAAACCCATCCGCAGGCGGCCGACGCGCTCAGCGACCTGCGCTATTTCAAGGCCAAGGTCGATGCCGGCGCCGATGCGGCCATCACCCAGTATTTCTACAACGCCGATGCCTACTTTCATTTCCGCGACGCAGTGCAGCGGATGGGCGTGGAGATACCGATCATTCCCGGCATCATGCCGATCTCCAATTTCTCGCAGCTGCGGCGGTTTTCCGAGCAGTGCGGCGCAGAGATTCCACGCTGGATCGGCAAGAAGATGCAGTCCTACGGCGACGACGCCGACGCGGTGCGCGCCTTCGGCGCAGAGGTCGTGGCGGCCTTGTGCGAGCGCCTGATCGCAGGCGGCGCGCCGGCATTGCATTTCTACACCCTCAATCTGGCCAAGCCGACCACGCAGGTGTTGCAGCTGCTCGGACGCTGAGCACCTGCTTCGCATTCCAGTCCTCGCCCTCGCACACCCGCGCGCATGCATGTCGCCAGCTCACACGCGCCCGGCTACGCTGCGCCGATGCATCGCCTTCTGCCCCTGGTGTTCTCGCTCTGCGCCTGTCCCGCCGCGCGCGTGCAGGCGCAGGAAATCCATCGCTGCGTCGCGCCGGACGGGCAAACCCTGTTCACCGACCGGCGCTGCGAAGACGTCGGCGCGGCCAGCCGCGCACCGCCTGCCATCCGCCCGCAGGGCAGTACCGGCCTGTATCGCTACGGCTGCCCGCGGCGGCTGAGCGAACTGGTGTCGTTGCTGCAACTGGCGGTCGACAGCCGCGACGTCAACCGCCTGTCCAGCCTGTATCTATGGAGCGGACAATCCGATGCCGCCGCCAATCAGGTGCTGAGCCGCCTGGAAGCCATCGTGCAGCGCCCATTGCTGGACATCGTGCCGATGTATCCGCAAAGCGACACCCCGACCTGGGACGCCGACACCACCACGCCCACACCGTCGCTGGATGGCAGCGCCATCGACGCGCCGCTCCCTACTCCGCCCAGCCGCCCGCGCCCCTGGGGACTGCGGCTGGAACAGAACCTCGCCAGCGGCACGCCGGCGCGCAGCGTGCTGCGGCTACGCCGGCAATACAACTGCTTCTGGGTGACGTTCTAGCGGCGTCTGCGTGGCATCGGGGCTGCGCGCGCAACCACCGCTGGATCGCTGTACGCCGCGGCAGGTAGCGAGGGCATTGCGCTGGCGGTTCGGCGGTCAGACGCTGCGGTGCACTCATTGCGGCCAGAGCGCGCGGATCGCCGCGATGCCCTGGCCGCCATGCGAGCGCGCCTTCCGCACATCTTCGATCTGCATGCCGCCGAGCGCGTAGATCGGCAGCGAGACCTGTTCGCGCAAGGTCTCGAAACCGTCCCAGCCGATGGGTGTGGCGCCCGGATGCGATGCGGTCGCCTGCACCGGGCCCAGCACCGCGAAGTCGCAGCCGATCCGTTGGGCGTGGCGCAAGTCGTCCAAGCCATGACATGACGCAGCCACGAGTTGCTCTGCGGGCAGCGGGCGTTCCTGCAAACCGGCCAGCTGCTCCGATCCCAGATGCACGCCGATACCAAGATCCGCGGCCTGGGCGATATCGCGATTGAGCAACAGTTGCGCACGCGCGCGGCCACGCAAGCGCATCGCCTGCTGCAACAGCGCCTGCCAACGCGCAGGCGCAAGCTGCCGCGCACGTAGCTGGATCCGCGTGATCCCGTTGTGCAATGCGAGCTCCAGGCCCTCCAGCCAGCGCGCGTCGTCCTCCGGTTCGGGCGTGATCAGGTAACGGTCGGGCTGACGTAGCGCGCCCACCACCGGCACGTCGGCCGGCGGCATCGAATAACGCGCCAGCTTGTCTGCCGCCACCCAGGTCATGGCCTGCCCTTCGCGGCCGCGCGGGCTGCCTTTCCAGCTCGTGATATGACGCACTTCCAGGCGCAGCCGCTTGTCCGGATAGAGCTGCGGCACATCCATCACCCAATCGCCCACCTGCGCCTCGATGCCGAGCTCTTCGTTGAGCTCGCGCACCAGCGCTTGTTCGGAGGTCTCGCCAGGCTCGCGCTTGCCGCCCGGAAATTCCCACAGGCCAGGCATGTCGCGAGTTTCGGTGCGGCGGGTGAGCAGGATGCGCCCGCGTGGGTCGGTGATCACGCCGGCAACGACGTGAATGGATCGAAGAGAATCAGGCATGGCTGCAAGAGTGCCGCGAGTGGGCCGTTCGGCGCAATGAGGCCGGGACGCGGGATTCGGGATTGGCTAACGCAGGCGTTGCACAGGTATCGCCAATACCAATGCCGAATCCCAAAGTCCTAATCTCCGCCTCAGCGGCGAACCAACGCCGCACTTACCGCCCAACTCCCCGACTAGCAAAAAACTATCGCCGTATTCCGAAAGCAAAGCCCCCTTGGTAAGGGGGGCGCGCCGAAGGCGCAGGGGATCGGAAGCAGCACCGTGAGCCCGCTATCCGCAACGCGGATAGCGGGTGAGCAGCCCGCAAAGCGGGCTGCTCCACGGTCAACTCAGCATCAGCTGAGTTGACCGTGGCAGTGCTTGTACTTCTTGCCGCTGCCGCAGGGGCATGGGTCGTTGCGGCCCACCTTGGGTTCGTCGCGAGTGACCTGCGAGACCGGGACCGGCGCGTTGCCGCCCTGCATCTGCTCCACTTCCTCGTCGGCACCGTAGCCGCCCGCCTCCTGGTGCTGGAATTGCGAGGCCATCAAGCGCGCCTGCGCCTGCAGCCGTTCCTGCTCTTCCAGTTCGGCCACTTCTTCTTCGCTGCGAATGCGCACGCGCGCCAGCAAATTGATCACCTCGCGCTGGACGTTCTCCAGCATCTCGGAGAACAGCTCGAAGGCTTCCTTCTTGTATTCCTGCTTGGGCTGCTTCTGCGCATAACCGCGCAGATAGATGCCCTGGCGCAGGTAATCCATCTTGGCAAGATGCTCCTTCCAGCCCTGGTCCAGCACGGTCAGCATCACGTGCTTTTCCAGCGCGCGCATGGTGTCCGCGCCGATGGCGGCCTCCTTCTCGGCGAAGTGCGCATCCACCGCTGTCTGCACCTTGGCAGCGATCTGCTCGGCATCGATTTCTTCCTGCGCGCGCACCATGTCTGTCAGCGACAAGGTCATGCCCAGCTCCGACTCCAGCGTGGCCTCCAGGCCCTTCAGGTCCCACTGTTCGTCGACCGAATTGGGCGGCACGAAGCGTGCGACCAGGTCGTAGATCACATCGCCGCGAATGCCGTCGACATTGTCCTTGACCGACTCGGCGTCCAGCAATTCGTCGCGCTGTGCGTAGATCACCTTGCGCTGGTCGTTGTTGACGTCGTCGAAATCCAGCAGGTTCTTGCGAATGTCGAAATTATGCGCTTCCACCTTGCGCTGCGCCTTTTCGATCTGCCGGCTGACCAGGCGATCTTCAATGACGTCGTCTTCCTTCATGCCCATCATGCGCATCGCCTTCTGGACCCAGTCCGAGGCGAAGATGCGCATCAGATTGTCTTCCAGCGACAGATAGAAGCGCGACGAACCCGGGTCGCCCTGACGACCGGCGCGGCCGCGCAGCTGGTTGTCGATACGCCGCGATTCGTGGCGTTCGGTACCGATGATGTGCAGGCCGCCAGCCGCCTTGACCGCGTCATGACGACGCTGCCAGTCGGTCTTGATCTTGAAGCGCGCGTCTTCGGTGGCGTCTTCGCCGAGGGCGTGATACTCCGATTCCAGCGAACCGCCCAGCACGATATCGGTACCACGACCGGCCATATTGGTGGCGATGGTCACCGCGCCAGGCTGGCCGGCGTTGGCCACGATGGTGGCCTCGCGCTCGTGCTGCTTGGCGTTGAGCACTTCGTGCTTCACCCCGGCCTTGCGCAGATGCTCGGACAGCATCTCCGAGGTCTCGATCGAGGTGGTACCCACCAGCACCGGCTGGCCGCGCTTGGCGCAGTCTTCGATGTCGGCCAGCACCGCATTGAACTTGCCCTTGCGGTTGAGGAACACCTGGTCCGGATGATCCTTACGCACGGTCGGGCGGTTGGTCGGAATCACCACCACTTCCAGGCCGTAGATGCTCTGGAATTCGTAGGCTTCGGTATCGGCCGTACCGGTCATGCCGGACAGCTTCTTGTACATGCGGAACAGGTTCTGGAAGGTGATGCTGGCCAGGGTCTGGTTCTCGCGCTGTACCGGCACGCCTTCCTTCGCTTCGACCGCCTGATGCAGGCCGTCCGACCAGCGACGCCCGGACAGCGTACGGCCGGTGAATTCGTCCACGATCACCACTTCGCCATCGCGCACGATGTAATCCACATCGCGCTGATAGATGGCATGCGCGCGCAGCGCCGCGTTGAGGTGGTGCACCACGCTCAGGTTCTGCGCGGCATACAGCCCGTCTTCGGCGTTTTCCAGGATGCCGGCCTGCAACAGCAACTCTTCGGCGTGGCCCATGCCCGCCTCGGACAGATGCACCTGCTTGCCCTTTTCGTCGATCCAGAAATCGCCTTCGCCTTCTTCGCTTTCCTGCCGGGTCAGCTGCGGCACGATGCGATTGACGCGGATGTACAGCTCCGGCGACTCGTCGGCCGGGCCGGAGATGATCAGCGGGGTGCGTGCTTCGTCGATCAGGATCGAGTCGACCTCGTCGACGATCGCGTAATGCAGGGTGCGCTGGTAACGGTCGGCGCGCGACAGCGCCATGTTGTCGCGCAGGTAATCGAAGCCGAATTCGTTATTGGTGCCGTAGGTGATGTCCGCGCCGTAGGCCTCGCGCTTGTCGCTGTGCGGCATGCCCGGATACACCACGCCCACGCTCAGGCCCAGCCAGTTGTACAGCTTGCCCATCTGCGCAGCGTCGCGGCGCGCCAGGTAGTCGTTGACCGTAACCACATGCACGCCCTCGCCCTGCAGCGCGTTGAGGTACACCGGCAGCGTGGCCACCAGGGTCTTGCCTTCGCCGGTGCGCATCTCGGCGATCTTGCCCAGGTGCAACACCATGCCGCCGATCAGCTGCACATCGTAATGGCGCATGCCCAGCACGCGTCGGCTGGCCTCGCGGCATACCGCGAAGGCTTCGGGAAGAATCTTGTCCAGGGACTCGCCGGCGGCAAGCCGCTGCTTGAACTCCGGAGTCTTGGCTTGCAGCTCGGCGTCGGAGAGCTTCTCGATCGTCGGCTCCAGCGCATTGATCTGGGTGACGAGGCGGTTGAGCTGGCGCAGCTGGCGTTCGTTACGACTGCCAAAGACACGGGTAAGCAGACTGTTGATCATTGAAGAAACCGGTTGAAAAGGAACGGTTTGACCGACGCCGGTCCCCACAGACCCGACCGCCGTAAACGAAACAGGGCGCACTGCGCCCTGTCGATGGCAACACCCTATTGTAGCTTGGGGCGGGCCTTCACGAATCAAGCGCGGCCCGCGCCCTCGTCAACCACGCCCCTGACGTCCCACCGGCGTGGTTTCCCCCAGGAATTTGCGCGGATTGACCACGCGCCCGTCCGCCCACACCTCGAAATGCACGTGTGCACCGGTGGAGCGGCCGCTGGAACCGGCACGGGCGACCTGCTGGCCGGCGCGCACCAGATCGCCCACCTTCACCACCAGGCGCGAGTTGTGCGCGTAGCGGGTCACATAGCCGTTGCCGTGATCCACTTCGACCACGTTGCCGTAACCGCCGCGTACGCCGGCGTAGCTGACCACGCCATCGGCAACCGACAGCACCGGGTCGCCCACGTTGGCATGGAAGTCCACGCCCTTGTGGAAGGCCGAACCGCCGTCGAACGGGTCGGCGCGACCGCCGAAACCGGAGGTGATGTAGGTGTTGCGGATCGGCATCCGCGAGGGCACCGAATTCTGCTCCAGCTGATGATCGAACATCAGCGAGGCCAACACGTTCAATTGCTGGCCCGAGGCGGAGAACTGCTGCTCCACCTGCCCTAGCGTTTCCTTGAAGTCTTGCACCGGCATGTCGCTGACCGGCTCATCGCCGCCACCGACGCCGACCGGCTCGTCGAAGTCGAACTCGCCGTCCTTCAACTTGCCCATTTCGGTGAGGCGCTCGCCCAACGCGTTGAGGCGGGTGGCCTGCGCCTGCAGCTCGCCCAGACGGGCGGCCAGCGCATTGACCTGCGCCTGCGAGGCGCGCTGCGCCTGGGCCAGCTCGACCTGCTGCTGCGCAACCTTGGCCTGCAGCGCCGAATTGGTCACCATGCCCGTGGCGGTGCTTGCACCGACGCCGATCAACATGCCCAGGCCCAGCACCGCGCCAAGCACCACCATCGGTCGATCCGCTGCAAAGTCCTGGAACTGTCGGGCCACACGCTGCGCCCGGGTCTGCCGCGATTTGATTACAACTTTGTTCAACGCCATATGAGTGTCATGTCCAAGCCCAAGTCCAACGCACGCAACCCTTCCACTCCACAACCGGCCATCGAGGCCGCGCTGGGGGAAAAGGCTGGCGACCCCTTGCGCCGAGCCTTGTGGCTCGATGCGCTGGACCGGCAGTTGCGCCCCCTGTTACCACCTCATCTGTCCACCCGTTGCCGGTTGGCCAATGTCCGAGGCGAACAGCTCGTTTTTCTGGTGGATTCGCCGGTCTGGCACGCCAAGGTGCGGCTTGCCGAAACCCAAATCCTGGATGCCGCCCGATCCGTCGGACTGAAGGCCACCGCGGTGACCGTCAAGACCGCAACCGTGCCGCTGCATTCCCCAACGCAGCAGAACCGCGACCGTCCCAAACCTGTATCCGAGGCGACGCACAAAGGCTTGCGCGACGCGTTGGCTTCTCTGCAGGACGTCTTACCGACCAAACGGTGAAGCCTCGCCGCCCATCCGGGGCGGCCGCCAGTGCGTGAAAGAGTTGCGAAGACCGCACATGACCCGACGCATCCTAGCGGGCATGTGGCCCGCAGGAGTTAGAGAAGCCTTAAATAAATGTTAAGAACGGGCCGGAAATACGACCGGGTTCACACTTCGAACGCCAACCAGGGCATTCCCTGAGATCAAGCGTAGACAGGGCTGGCGTAGGTCACCGGCGGCTGCTCGGTGCCTTCCGGGAAGCTGACCCATTCCCAGGCGGCCTGGTCGGCCAACAGCGCACGCACCAGTTTGTTGTTGAGGGCATGGCCGGATTTGAAGCCTTCATAGGCGCCGAGGATGGCGCCGCCAGCCAGATACAGGTCGCCGATGGCGTCCAGAATCTTGTGCCGGACGAATTCGTTGGTGTAGCGCAGGCCGTCTTCGTTGAGCACGCGGAACTCGTCCAGCACGATGGCGTTGTCCATCGAGCCGCCCAGGCCCAGATTGCGCTCGCGCATGTACTCCAGGTCGCGCATGAAACCGAAGGTGCGCGCGCGCGAGATTTCCTTGACGTAGGCCGAGGTGGAAAACTCGATTTCCTGGCGCGACTGCTTGGCCGGAATCATCGGGTGATTGAATTCGATGGTGAAGCCGAGCTTGTAGCCCTCGTAGGGCTCAAAGCGGGCCACCTTGTCGCCGTCGCGCACTTCCACGGTCTGCCTGATCCGGATGAAGCGCTTGGGCTTGTTCTGTTCGACGATGCCTGCCGACTGCAGCAGGAACACGAACGGGCCGGACGAGCCATCCATGATCGGCAACTCGGCCGAGGACAGTTCGACGATGACGTTGTCCACACCCAGGCCCGCCAATGCGGACATCAGATGTTCGACGGTCTGGATCTTGGCGCCGTTGCAGGTCAGCCCGGTGCACAGCGTGGTCTCGGTGACCAGTTCGGCATCTGCGGGGACTTCGACGACCGGTTCCAGGTCCACCCGTCGGAACACCACGCCATGATCGACCGGAGCCGGCCGTAACGTCATGTACACCTTGTCGCCGCTGTGCAGGCCGACGCCGGTGGCGCGAATGGTGTTCTTGAGAGTGCGTTGCTGGGTCATATGCGAAGTCTGGATGAACAATGCAGACAGACGCTGAACCGACTGTCTAATCCGCTGAGATTATCCGAATTTTAACAAGTCGCGCGTGACGGCAACCGTAATCAGTCAGTCACGCGATGACAAAAGCTGCTGGGTCGGCCCCGACCCGGCAGAAATGACATGACATGGCAGTGCAACCCGAAGCGGGCTTCGGGCAGGGCGGGCTGCGCCACCGTAGCGACGCAGCCGGCGCTCCTCAGTCGGCCTGGCGGCGCAAGAACGCCGGGATATCCAGGTAATCGTTGGGCAGGTCTGCCGCCGGTGTCGAGGAGCCACCGCTGTTGTGGCTGCCGCTGCCGACCGAGTCGCTGCTCGGACGACGCAGGCCCAGCCCCATGCTGCCGCCGACCGCCTTGGAGACCGCGTCGCCGCTGGTGGTGTCGAAGTCGCCGAATTCCGGCTGGCCGGTGGTGGCATTGCGCACCAGCTTGATCGGTGCACGCTGATCCGGACGCTGGGTCTGACGGGCAACCGCACGGTTCAGGCCGGTGGCCACCACGGTCACGCGCACTTCGTCCTGCATGTCCGGGTCGAGTACGGTACCGACGACCACGGTGGCATCTTCCGACGCGAAGGCTTCGATGGTGCGGCCGATCTCGTCGAACTCGGACATGGTGAAGTCCGGGCCGGCGGTGATGTTGACCAGGATGCCATTGGCACCGGCCAGGTTCACATCGTCCAGCAGCGGGTTCTGGATGGCGGCTTCGGCAGCGGCCTGCGCGCGATCATCGCCGCGTGCCGAACCGGTGCCCATCATGGCCAGACCCATTTCCGACATCACGGTGCGCACGTCGGCGAAGTCGACGTTGATCAGGCCGGGGCGCACGATCAGGTCGGCGATGCCCTGCACGGCGCCCTGCAGCACGTCATTGGCTGCGCGGAACGCCTGGATCATAGTGGCGTTGCGGCCCAGCACGGTGATCAGCTTTTCATTGGGGATGGTGATCAGCGAGTCGCAATGCTGGCTCAGTTCCTCGATGCCCTTCAGCGCCACCTGCATGCGACGACGGCCTTCGAACGGGAATGGCTTGGTGACCACGGCCACGGTCAGGATGCCCATCTCCTTGGCCAGCTGCGCCACCACCGGTGCGGCGCCGGTGCCGGTGCCGCCGCCCATGCCGGCGGTGATGAAGACCATGTCCGCACCCTGCAGCGCGTCCATGATGCGCTCGCGATCTTCCAGCGCAGCCTGACGGCCGACTTCCGGATTGGCGCCTGCGCCCAGGCCCTTGGTGACGTTGGTGCCGAGCTGCAGCTGCAGCTTGGCGCCGCAGTTCTTGATCGCCTGCGAGTCGGTGTTGGCGGTGATGAATTCCACGCCATCGACGTTGGTGTTGACCATGTGCGCGACGGCATTGCCACCGCCGCCGCCGACGCCAACCACCTTGATGACCGCGTTGGGAGCCATTTTTTCAATCAGTTCGAAATGTGCCATGTCAGTGTCCTCTTGAGCCGGGATTGGGGAATGGGGATTGGGGAGTCGCAAAAGCGCTGGTCCCTGCCCCACTCCGCATCACGGCGAGTGTTGTTGTTTGAAAGTCGGGATTCGTGTGCCTGGGCCATGGATGCGCTGTTGCGCTCTACGACTCACCGCACCTACTCCTCGACGCAATGCCTGCAAAAAATTTTACCGCCTACCCGCTCGCCGCTCTCCACTTAATCGTTGCTGCCACTCTGCTTTTCTTTCGCTCTTGCCAATCCCGAATCCCGAATTCCAAATCCCGGCGCCTCAGAATTCCCCGCGATACCAATTCTTCAATTTCTTGAACAGGCTGCCTGCGCGCCCGGTCGGAATCGATGGCCGGCGCGGGTGTTCGATCTGGCTGCCCATCAGCAACAGGCCAACGCCGGAGGCGTGCACCGGGTTGCCGACGACTTCGCCCAGGCCGGTGACGTGCTGCGGGATGCCCACGCGCACCGGCATCTGCAGCATTTCTTCGGCCAGTTCCACCACGCCTTCCATCTTCGAGGCGCCGCCGGTGAGCACCATGCCGGCGCGCACCATTTCCTCGAAACCGGAGCGGCGCAGTTCGGCCTGCACCATCTCGAAGATTTCTTCGTAACGGCCCTGTACTGCCTGCGCGAGTGCGTGGCGCGGCATGCGTCGCGGCGGGCGGTCGCCCACCGAGGGCACCTGGATGCTTTCTTCGGCGGTGGCCAGCTGCGCCAGCGCGCAGGCGTAGCGGACCTTGATCTGCTCGGCTTCCGGCGTGGGCGTGCGCAGCATGTGCGCGATGTCGTTGGTGACGTGGTCGCCGGCGATCGGCAACGAAGCGGTGTGGCAGATCGCGCCTTGCACGTACACCGCCAGATCGGTGGTGCCGGCGCCGATATCCACCAGCACCACGCCCAGCTCGCGTTCGTCGGCGGTCAACACCGCCACCGACGATGCCAGCGACGACAGCACCAGATCGTCGACCTGCAGGCCGCACTTCTGTACGCACTTGGTGATGTTGGCCGCCGCCGACTGCGCGCACACCACCAGGTGCGCATGCACCTCCAGGCGCACGCCGGTCATGCCGACCGGGTTGCGGATGCCTTCCTGCGAATCGTCCAGCACGTACTCGCGCGGAATCGCATGCAGGATGCGCTGATCGGCCGGAATGGCCACGGCCTTGGCGGCATCGAGCACGCGCTCCAGATCGCTCCAGGTCACTTCGCCATCGCGGATCGGCACGATGCCGGGGGAGTTCTTGCACTGCACGTGGTTGCCGGAAATCGAGGCGTACACCGAGCGGATCTCGCAGCCGGCCATCAGCTCGGCCTCTTCCACCGCGCGCTGGATCGACTGCACGGTGGATTCGATATCCACCACCACGCCGCGCTTGAGACCGCGCGATTCATGCGAACCGATGCCAATCACTTCGATCGGATTGCCGGGCGAGTATTCGCCGACCAGCGCGACGACCTTGGAGGTGCCGATGTCCAGTCCAACGATGAGGGATTTGTCGCCTTTGCGGTTCATGTCTTAAAGCCGGGATTCGAGATTCGGGATTCGGGATTGGGAGAACGCGGGAGAGCCAGGGCGACGGGAGGTCCAGAAGATGCTGCGCGATGCCGGGGCTGCGCTTTTTCCAATCCCGAATCCCCACTCTCCAATCCCCGCCGTTCAACGGTAAATCCGTTGGTGTAGCGCAAGTCGGCGCGGGCGATCGGGCGCAGTGGGTCGGACAGCTGCGGCAGCACGCGTGCGAAGCGCTGCAGCCGTGCGCGTGCATCGTCGCGGCCGACCACGATCTGTACGCCATTGCTCAGCCCTAGCGACCAGCTGCCGCGCGCGTCCATCTCAAGGCGCTCCACATCCAGCCCGGTCGGTGCGAACAGGGCGCGTGATTCGTTGTACAGCGCCACCACATCCTGGGTCTTGCTGTCCGGACCACCCAGCTGCGGCAACTTGAAATCCTTCAACAGCGGCGGGGTGCGAAACAGCCGGCCCTGCTCGGACAGCATGCGGTCGGTACCCCAGCGCGCGAACGGCTTGTGCTCGGTCACATGCACTTCCAGCACATCTGGCCAGCGCTTGCGCACCTGCGCACTTTCCACCCACGGCAAACGCGCGATGGCATCCTGCGCCTGCTGCAGTTTCACCGCGAAAAAGCCGGCACGCGCATACGGCAACACCACTGCACGCAACTCTTCGGCCGGCACCCGCTTGAAGTCGCCGGACACACGCAACTTCGCCAACGGCCAGCGCTCGGCACCCACCCAGCCATTGAGCACAGCCACCACCGGCAGCGCGACCAACGCCAGCGCGAGCAACCAGGCCAGGATGCGCAGGGTGGCGTTCATGGGCGCGCTCCGCGCGCGGGAATTGGGAATCGGGAATAGGGAATCGCAACGGCAACAGCGCATCCGCTGTTACCCATTCCCGATTCACGATTCACGATTCCCGGCGTCACAGCGTCTGCTCCAGCACGCGCCAGACCAGCGTTTCGAAATCGATGCCGAGCTGGCTGGCAGCCTTGGGCACCAGCGAGTGGCTGGTCATGCCGGGAGCGGTGTTGACTTCGAGCAGATACAGCTGGCCACTGCTGCCATCACGCATCACGTCCACGCGGCCCCAGCCACGGCAGCCGGCCGCGTGGAAAGCGTCCAGCGCGAGTTGGCGGATCTGCGCTTCAGCCTCGCCTTCCAGCCCCGGGCACAGGTACTGCGTGTCTTCGGCGATGTACTTGGCGTTGTAGTCGTACCACTGGCCCTTGGGCACGATGCGGATCGACGGCAATGCGGTGTCGCCGAGCACGGCCACGGTGAGTTCGTCGCCTTCGATCAGTTGCTCCATCAACAGCGCGCCGTCGTAGCGCGCCGCCAGGGTCACCGCTTCTTCGAGCTGTGCCTGGTCGAACACGCGGCTGACGCCGACGCTGGAACCTTCATTGGCCGGCTTGACGATGATCGGCAACCCGATCTGGCGTGCAGCGGCATGAATGTCCTCTGCGCTCGCGCCGGCGGCCAGCCGCGCATAGCGCGGCGTCGACAGGCCCAGCGACAACCACACCTGCTTGGTGCGGATCTTGTCCATGCTCAGCGCCGAACCCAGCACATCCGAGCCGGTATATGGCACGCCGAAGGCTTCCATCAGGCCCTGCACGATGCCGTCTTCGCCGCCGCCGTTATGTCCGTGCAGCACGTTGAACACCCGATCGAACTGCTGCGCGACCAATGCCTTGGCCAACGCCGCAATGCCATCCACCGGCTGCGCATCGACGCCGCGTGCGCGTAGCGCTTCCAGCACGTTGCTGCCGGAATTCAACGACACCTCGCGCTCGGACGAGGTGCCGCCGAGCAGCACGGCGACACGGCCAAAGGTTGCCGGATCGCTGGTGCGGGCGTTGCCGACCAACGCGCTCATGCCTGCTCTCCGACAAACCCGTTGTTGATGATGTGCTGGGCCACATAACCGATATCGCCGGCGCCCATCATCAACAGCAGATCGCCGTCTTGCAGGACGTCCGGCAACACTTCGGCTAGACCGGCAATCTGGCCGACCACCACCGGTTCGCTGCGGCCGCGCGCACGGATGGCGCGCGCCAGTGCGCGCGAGTCGGCACCCGGAATCAGCGCTTCGCCGGCGGGGTAGACCTCGCTCAGCACCAATGCGTCGACAGTGCTGAGCACTGCGGCAAAGGCATCGAACTGATCGCGGGTGCGGCTATAGCGGTGCGGCTGGAAGGCGACGACCAGACGCTTGTCCGGCCAGCCGCCACGTGCTGCAGCGAACACGGCTTCGAGTTCGCGCGGGTGATGGCCGTAATCGTCGACCACGCGCACGCGCGCGCCTGTGCCGGTGGTGACTTCGCCCAGATCGTTGAACCGACGGCCGATGCCGGCAAAGTTTTCCAGCGCGCGCGCAATGGTGTCCGGCGCCACGCCGAGCTGCCAGCCGATTGCGGCAGCCGCCAGCGCATTGAGCACGTTGTGGCGGCCCGGCAGTGCAAGCGTCACCGGCGTGGTGGTGCCTTCGGGCAGGCGCAGCGTAAAGCGCATGCGCGGGCCGTCCTGCACCACATCTTCGGCGCGCACGTCGGCGTTTTCGCTCATGCCGTAGCTCATCACGTGGCGCGGCGTCTTGCCGGCCAGTGCAGCCACTTCCGGGTCGTCGATGCACAGCAACGCCAGGCCGTAGAACGGCAGGCGCTGCAGGAATTCGGCGAATGCGGCCTGCACGCGGGCGAAATCGTTGCCGTAGTTTTCCAGGTGATCCGCATCGATGTTGGTGATGACCGCCATCAACGGATTCAGGCGCAGGAAGCTGCCATCGCTCTCGTCGGCTTCGGCCACCAGCCATTGGCCGCCACCGAGCTTGGCGTTGGCGCCTGCGGCCAGCAGTTGGCCACCGATCACGAACGTCGGGTCCAACCCGCCTTCGCTCAGCACCGCAGCCGCCAGGCTGGTGGTGGTGGTCTTGCCGTGCGTGCCGGCCACCGCAATGCCGCGACGGAAACGCATCAGCTCGGCCAGCATCGCCGCGCGCGGCATGATCGGAATACGCTGGCTGCGCGCTTCCATCAGCTCGGGGTTGTCTTCGCGGATGGCGCTGGACACCACCACGCAATCGGTGCCCAGCACGTTGGCCGCCGAATGGCCGCGCATCACGCGCGCACCCAGCTTGGCCAGCCGGCGCGTGGCCGCGTTGTCGGCGTTGTCCGAGCCGGACACTTCATAGCCCAGCGTGAGCATCACCTCGGCAATGCCGCTCATGCCGGTTCCGCCGATGCCGACGAAATGCACGCGCGGGAACGCACGCACCAGATCGCCACTGTCTTGCAGACGGCGGATCACGCTGCACCTCCTGCGGTGGCGCAAATCGGGAATCGGGAATCGGGAATCGTATGGAGCTGAGCGCCAGCGGCGACGGATGCTTGGTCGGTGCGCTTGTCTGCGTGCATCAAGATGTGTTCCTGCGTTTGTTCTGAGCTCTGCCCATTCCCCATTCCCGATTCACCACTCCCGGCTTCTTGCAGAATGATGTCGGCGATGCGCTCGGCGGCGTCCGGCTTGGCCAGGGTGCGGGCGGCGATGGCCATCGACAGGCGCCGGGCCGGGTCGGCGAGCAGGGTCTGCAGCACCTGCTGCAAGTGCACTGCCAGGCTGTCGTCCTGCTTGAGCAGCACGGCGGCGTTGGCGCCGACCAGGTATTGGGCATTGCGGGTTTGATGGTCGTCGACGGCGGCGGCAAATGGCACCAGCACGCTGCCGACACCGGCGGCGCACAGTTCGGCCAGGGTGGACGCGCCGGCGCGGCACACCACCAGATCTGCCCAGGCATAGGCAGCGGCCATGTCGGCGATGAAGGGTTCGACGCTGGCGTTGACGCCTGCCTGTGCATAGGCCGCTTCGGCCTCGGCGCGCAGCTTTTCGCCGCACTGATGGCGCACCTCGATCGCCGGATGGCCGAGTGCGACCAGCGCAGCCGGCAGCGCCTGATTCAACACGCGCGCGCCCTGGCTGCCGCCCAGCACCAGCACGCGTACCGGGCCGGTGCGACCGACCAAACGATCGGCCGGCGCAGGCAATGCGGCGATCTCCGCGCGCACCGGGTTGCCCACTGCTTCTTCGCCAGCGAAGCTGCCCGGAAAACCGGTCAGCACGCGGCGCGCGAAACGCGACAACACCTTGTTGGTCATGCCGGGTGCGCGATTCTGTTCGTGCACCAGCAATGGCGCACCGAGCAGGCGCGCGGCCAGGCCGCCCGGGCCGGCCGCAAAGCCGCCAAAGCTGATCACCGCACGCGGTTGGCGCTTGCGCAGCACGAAGCCGGCAGCGCGCACCGCGCGCATCACCCGCACCGGCGCACCGAGCAACTTCACCACGCCCTTGCCGCGCAAGCCGCTGATGGCCAGCGTATCGATGGGAATATCGTGCTGCG
The DNA here is from genome assembly GCF_017746145.1 of Xanthomonas sp. D-99. Classification (NCBI taxonomy): domain Bacteria; kingdom Pseudomonadati; phylum Pseudomonadota; class Gammaproteobacteria; order Lysobacterales; family Lysobacteraceae; genus Xanthomonas; species Xanthomonas sp. D-99. The sequence goes on from NZ_JAGHWU010000005.1 coordinate 171,677, forward strand.
GCACCAGGCGGGTTTCCATGGCGCCATCGGCGCCCAGCCAGGTCACCGGCACGCCGCGCGCGCGCAGCACCTTGGCCACGGCCAAGCCCGGGAAGATGTGCCCGCCGGTGCCGCCGGCCAGAATCATGACCGGCCGCAGCACCGCAGATGGCTGTGCGTGCGTTTGCGCCGCATTGGCAGAAACGCTCACGCAATCCTCCCGAACGTCGGTTCCACACGCGGTTGCATGCGGCTGGTGCCGCGCAGGATGGCCGACGCCGGCGCTACGTAGGCGGCGGCAACCGGGGCGGCAACCGGGGCGGCGGCCGGTGCGGGCGCGGCGGCAGTGTCGCGTTGCGGCCTGTGCGCAGGCGCGTACGCCGGCGGCACCGAATCGACCACCGGCTCGGCCGGCTCGGCTGACGAGCTGGCCGCGCCCTGCGGAGACAACTTGCTGCGCAGGCGCTCGGCGCGATCGGCCTCGTAGGACACCCGCAGCAGCACGCCCATCGCAAGACAGGTCATCAGCACCGACGAGCCGCCTGACGAAATCAGCGGCAGGGTCAGTCCCTTGGTCGGCAGGATGCCCAGGTTGACGCCGATCGACACGAAGCTCTGCATCGCGATCCACAGGCCGATGCCGAAAGCGATGTAGCCGGAGAAGTGCCGCTTCATTTCCACGCAGCGCATGCCCAGCCAGAAGGCGCGACCGACCAGCAGCGCATATAGCCCGATCACGCCGCACACGCCCACAAAGCCCAATTCCTCGGCGATCACCGAGAAGATGAAGTCGGTATGCGATTCGGGGAGATAGTTGAGCTTCTGTACCGAAGCGCCCAGGCCCACGCCGGTCCACTGGCCGCGGCCGATGGCCATCAGCGCGTTGGACAGCTGGTAACCGGAGCCCAGCTGATCTACCCACGGGTCCATGAAGGAGGTCACGCGCCGCATGCGGTACGGCTCGAAGATCACCAATGCCACCAGCGCCGGCAGCAACAGCAGGATCGGCAGGATGATGCGCCCGATCGGTGCACCGCCGAGCACGAGCATGCAGGCGGTCACGCTCAGCAGCAGCATCGAGGAGCCGAAGTCCGGCTGCAGCAGCAACAGGCCGACCAGGAAGCCGACCACGAATACCGGCTTGAGCATCGCCTGCCAGGTCGCGTTGACCTCGTCGCGGAAACGCACCAGATAGCTTGCCAGCCAGATGATGTAGAACACCTTCACCGATTCGACCACCTGGAACCGCGACACGCCCAGGTTGATCCAGCGCTTGGCGCCATTGACGGTGCTGCCCAGGCCAGGCACGAACACCACCACGAGCAGCACAAAGCAGGCCAGCAACAACATCTGGTTGTGCTGTTCGATGGTCTTCAGCTCGGTGCGCATCGCCCAGAATGCCAGCGCGATGCCGCCCCCCAGGAACAGCAGGTGGCGGGTCAGGTAGTAGAACGGGCTGGCTTCCAGCTCGATCGAACTGGACGCCACCATCACCACACCCAGCGACGCGAGCGTGACTGCGGCCCCGAGCAGCCACGGGTCGTAGCGGCCGCCGATGGCGTCCAGTCGTGTGGCCTGGCGGGACATGTCGTTCATCAGCGCACCTTCAACGTGGCAAGGCCGATCAGCACCAGCACCACCGAAATGATCCAGAAGCGCACGATCACGCGCGGCTCCGGCCAACCCTTGAGCTCGAAATGATGGTGGATCGGCGCCATGCGGAACACGCGCTTGCCGGTCAGCTTGAAGCTGGCCACCTGGATCATCACCGACAGCGTTTCGATCACGAACACGCCGCCCATGATCACCAGCACCATCTCCTGACGCACGATCACCGCGATGGTGCCGAGCACCGCGCCCAGCGACAGCGCGCCGATGTCGCCCATGAACACCATCGCCGGGTAGGTGTTGAACCACAAAAAGCCCAAGCCTGCCCCCGCAATCGCCGAGCAGATGATGATCAGCTCGCCGGCACCTGGAATCAGCGGAATTTTCAGGTATTCGGCGAACACCACGTTGCCCGACGCATACGCGAACACGCCCAGCGCGCAGGCCACCAGCACGGTCGGCATGATGGCCAATCCATCCAGGCCATCGGTGAGGTTCACCGCGTTGGAGAAGCCCACGATCCAGAAGTAGGCGATCACCACGAAGCTCACGCCGGCCAGCGGCAGCGCGATCGACTTGAACATCGGGATGTAGAACGTGATCGCCGCCGGCACGTCGGCGGTGTAGTACAGGAACAAGCCAGCGGCCAGACCGAAGATCGACTGCAGCAGATACTTCCAGCGCGACTTCAAACCATTGGGATCGCGTTTGACGATCTTGATCCAGTCGTCGTACCAGCCGATCGCACCGAAGCAGATCATGACCGCCAGCACCAACCACACGTAGCGGTTGCGCAGGTCGCCCCACAGCAGCACCGACAAGGTGACGGTGAGCAGGATCAGCGAACCGCCCATGGTCGGCGTGCCGGCCTTGGAAAAATGCGTTTGCGGGCCGTCCTGGCGGATCGGCTGGCCGCCCTTGAACTGGGCGAGCTTGCGGATCACCGCAGGGCCCATCCACAACGACAGGAACAGCGCCGTCAGCGCAGCCAAGATGCCGCGGAAGGTCAGATAGTTGAACAGCCCGAACAGGCTCTCCAGTTGCTGCAGCCAACGGGCCAGCTCAAGCAGCATGGGATGCGCCCTCCGCCGATGCGAGCAGCGCGGTGACGACGCGGTCCATCGCGCTACCGCGCGAGCCCTTCACCAGGATCGTGATGGGGGCGGCGCCGGAAAGAGCGGCCACAGACGGCGATTGCTGTTCTTGATTCACTGCATGTTCCTGCGTATTTCCTGATGCGTGTTGCTGCATTTGCTGTTGCTGGCTGGCGGCTCCGACCAGATCCGCCTGCAAGGCGTCGATCAACTCGGCATGCGTGGCGAACACGCGGCCACCTTCGCCGAATGCCTGCGCCGCGGCGGCGCTAAGTTCGCCCAGCGCGTACAGCCGCTGCAGCTTGGCCGCACGCGCGCGACGTCCCGCAGCGGCATGCAATGCGACGCCTTCGGCACCGAGTTCGCGCATGTCGCCCAGCACCAGCCAGCCTTCGCCCGGTGCCGCGGCCAAGGCGTCGATGGCCGCATCCAGCGAGCCCGGGTTGGCGTTGTAGCTGTCGTCGATCAGTACCGCGCCATTGGGCAAGGTCTGTGCGATCTGCCGGCCGGCGACCGGGCGCGCCTGCGCCAGACCGGCCGCGATCACCGGCAAGGCGATGCCGGCACCGAGTGCAAGGCCGGTTGCCGCCAGTGCGTTGAGCACGTTGTGGCGGCCCGGCAACGGCAGCGCAATCTGCGCTTCGCCCTGCGGCGTCACCAGGGTGAACTGCGCACCGCCAGGGTGCAGACGCAGTTGCCGCGCAGTGATCTCGGCACTGGCCTGCACGCCATAGCGCAGCACGCGACGTCCCTGCACCGGCTGGCTCTGCAACTGCTGTTCGAACCACATGCCGAAAGCGTCGTCGGCGTTGATCACCGCCACACCATCGGCGGGCAATGCGGCGTAGATGGCGCCCTTGGTCTGTGCGACGCCGAGCAAGCTGCCCAGGCGTTCCAGATGCGCGGGCGCGATGTTGTTGACCAGTGCCACATGCGGCTGCGCAATCTCGGTGAGATAGGCGATATCGCCCGGCTTGCCGGCGCCCATTTCGTAGATCGCAACGTCCGCATCGTCGGGCGCGGCAAGCACCGCCAGCGGCAGGCCGATCTCGTTGTTCCGGTTGCCCGGCGTGGCGTACACGGTGGTGCCATCCACGCGCCCGGCTTCCTGCAGGATCGACAGCAGCAGCGCCTTGACGCTGGTCTTACCGTTGGAGCCGGTCAGCGCGAGCACGCGCGTGGCACGGTCGCGCTGCATGCCGGCGGCGATGCGCGCCAACGCCAGCTCGGTGTTGTTCACCACCACCTGCGGCACGCTCAGCGCCGGCAGCAGGCGATCGACCAGCACACCGCTGGCGCCGCACGCCACCGCCTCGGCGGCGAAGTCGTGCCCATCGAAGCGCTCGCCGCGCAGCGCCACATACAGGCTGCCGTCGGCGAGCGTGCGGGTGTCGTTGCCGACCGCATCGATCATGGCGTCGTCGCCGTGCAGCTCGCCGCCGGCCCAATGGGCAATCAACGACAGGGGCGTGAGCTTCATGGGCGCACTCCCAACACGGTCCGCGGCAGCAGCGCCTGCGCCGCCACGAGGGCGTCGTCGAAGGCGTGCCGCACGCCGGCAACTTCCTGATACGGCTCGTGGCCCTTGCCGGCGATCAACACGATGTCCGATGGGCTGGCCATGCCGATGGCCTGATGGATCGCAGCGGCGCGGTCGCGCTGCACGATGGCCGCATCCGGTCGCGCGAAGCCGCGCAAAATATCGGCCACGATCGCATTGCCGTCTTCGCCACGCGGGTTGTCGTCGGTCACGATCGCCACGTCGGCCTTGAGCTCGGCGATCGCCGCCATCTGCGGGCGCTTGCCGGTGTCGCGCTCGCCACCGCAGCCGAACACGCAGATCAGGCGGTCCTGCGCATGCGAGCGCAGGCTGCTCAATGCCTGCTCCAGCGCATCGGGCGTATGTGCGTAATCGACCACCACCAACGGTGCGCCATGTGCGCCACCCAAGCGGTTCATGCGGCCATGGATGGGCTGCAACTGGCCGAGCACGCTGGCGATCTGCGCAGGCGCAAACTCCATCGCCCACAACGCGCCGGCCAGGGCCAGCAGGTTATCCACGTTGAAACGGCCCAGCAGCGGCGAATGCACCGGATGCACCTGGCCCCGGATATTGAGCGCGAAATTGATGCCGTTGTGGTCCAGCTGCAGTGCCTGCGCGCTCACGCTGGCGTCGGCATGCGCGCGCGAGCTCACACCGATGGCGCGCAGCGCGGGATCGAGCGCCGCGAACAGGGTGTGGCCGAATGCATCGTCCAGGTTCACCACGGCCGCTTTCAACCCCGCGCGGGCGAACAGCTTGGCCTTCGCCGCGCCGTACTGCGCCATGTCGCCGTGGTAATCGAGATGGTCGCGGGTGAGATTGGTGAACACCGCCACGTCGAAATGCACCGCATCCACACGGCCCTGATCGAGCGCGTGCGAGCTGACTTCCATCGCCACGGCCTGCGCGCCGTCTTCGCGCAACTGCGCCAGCAAGGCATGCGTGGGCAACACCAGCGGTGTGGTGAATCCGGTCGGCACGGCCGCGCCATACAGGCCGACGCCCAAGGTGCCGAGCGTGCCGGTGGGCGTACCGAGCAGCGTCAATGCCTGCGCCAGCAGCTGCACGGTGGAGGTCTTGCCGTTGGTCCCGGTGACGCCGACCATGCGCATCGCCTGCGACGGCCGGCCATGGAATTGATCGGCCATCACGCCGAGGCGCGCGCGCAAACCGGGCACGGCAATCGCATCGGCCGGGACCGGCAATCCATCGGGAGCCGGCGGCTCGAACAACACCGCCGCTGCGCCATTGGCGCGCGCCTGTTCGACAAAGCCCAGACCATGCGCACCGAAACCGGCGATTGCCACGAATGCATCGCCCGGACGCACGGCACGGCTATCCATCACCAGCCCGGACACCTGCACGTCGTGCGTCAACGCCACGTCCGGCAGCAACTGCGAGAGCGCCATGGAGCGGATCACTGGCGGCTCTCCTGCAACGGCGCGGGCTGCGCTGGTGCGGCAGCCGGCGCAGGCGCCAGGGCGGTCGGGATGCCGGCAGAGACTTCATCCACCGGGTCCGGCACCAGCGCCGGGTCCGGATCGACCGACTGCGGTTTGACCACCGGCTGGCCGGTCTTGCCGGCAGCCTGTGCGGCCAGCCACGACTGGATATCGTCCGGCGGCACGTCCATCAAGCGCAGCGCGCCTTCCATCACGCGATGGAACACCGGCGCCGACACCAGGCCGCCGTAATACACCTTGCCTTGCGGATCGTTGATGACGATCACCGTGGCAAAGCGCGGGCGCGTGGCCGGCACCAGCCCGGCGAACAGGGCGTTGTAATGCCCGCGCTCGTAGCCGTTGGCGCCGTTCTTGCGCGCCGTGCCGGTCTTGCCGGCCACGTGGTACCCCAGAATTGCCGCACCCTTGGCGCCGCCCTGGGTCACCACGGTCTCCATCATGTCGATGACCTGACGCGCCACTTCCGGCGTGATCACCTGACGGGTTTCGTTGTGCTGGCCGCGCACGAAGGTCGGCGGGGTGAGCTTGCCGCCGTTGCCGAGCGTGGCGTACGCCTGCGCAATCTGCAGCGGCGTCACCGACAGGCCGTAGCCGTAGGACATCGTGGTCTTGGACGGGCCGCTCCAGCGCGCCGGCTGCAGCACCACGCCGGCCGATTCGCCGGGGAACCCGCTATGCGGCGCACTGCCGTAACCGAAGTTGCGGATCGACTGGTAGAAGGTCTGGTCCGGCACCTTGGCCGCGATCTTGGCCGCACCGATGTTCGAGCTGCGGGTGATCACGCCGGTGACGTTGAGCACGCCGTTGTTGCGCGGCACATCGCGAATGGTGAAGCGCCCCACCGACATGTAGCCGGGGTTGGTATCGATGACGGTGTCCTTGGTCACCACGCCGGCGGTCAGCGCGGTGGCCACGGTCAGCGGCTTCATCGTCGAACCCGGCTCGACCAGATCGGTGACCGCACGGTTGCGGCGGGCCGACGGATTGATGCCGGTGACCGAATTGGGGTTGTAGGTGGGCAGGTTGACCATCGCCAGCACTTCGCCGGTGGTCACGTCCATCACCACCATCGAACCGCCGGCCGCGTTGTTTTCGACCAAGGCATTGCGCAGTTCCTTGTAGGCAAGGAACTGGATGCGGCGGTCGATGCTCAGCGTCAGGTCCTTGCCCGGCTGCGCCGGACGCACCAGGTCCACGCTTTCCACGATGGCGCCGCGCGCATCGCGCACCACCTTCTTGGAACCGGGCTTGCCGCGCAGCCATTCGTCGAAAGCCAGCTCCAGGCCTTCCTGGCCACGGTCGTCGATGTTGGTGAAGCCCAGCACATGGGCCATCGCCTCGCCTTGCGGATAGAAGCGACGGAACTCGCGCTGCGAGAACACGCCAGGAATCTTCAGATCGACAATCGCATGCGCCTTGTCCGGATTGATCCGGCGCTGCAGGTACATGAATTCCTTGCCGGCCTTCTGTGCCAGCTTGGCGTTCAAATCGTCCAGCGGCTGCCCCAGCGCTTTTGCCAGCTCGGGAATGCGGTCCGGGTTGCGCAGCAGTTCCTGCGGATTGACCCAGATCGATTCCACCGGCGTGGACACCGCCAGCGGCTCGCCGTTGCGGTCGGTGATCATGCCGCGCGAGGTGGCGATGGGCAGTTCGCGCAGGTAACGCGCTTCGCCCTGACGCTGGTAAAAATCGCGATTGACCAGCTGCACGTAGGCCGCGCGCCCGATCAGCGTCACCGAGCACAGGCCGAGCGCGATACCAACCAGGGTCAGGCGACCACGGAGATTGAAATTGCTACGGGGACGGTTGCGGCCGGTTTTCATGGCGCACCTCCGTGTGCGCCACCCTGCGGGCAGCTGCGCTGTGCAAAACGGCTGTCCTGCCGTTTTGTCATGGCGGCACCTGCAGAAGCGCCACCCTGTGGGCGGCTGCGCCGTGCAAAACGGCTGTCCTGCCGTTTTGTCATGGGCGCACCTGCATAAGCGCCACCCTGCGGGCGGCTGCGCCGTGCAAAACGGCTGTCTTGCCGCATGCTCATGGGCGCACCACCACGATGTCGTTGGTCTCCGGGAACTTCATCCCGATGCGCGCACGCGCGACCTGGTCGACCCGGTTGCTTTCCGCCCACGTGGCCTGCTCCAGCTGCAGCCGGCCGAATTCGATATTCAATTCGTCGCGTGTGTGTTCGAGCTTGGACAACTGCACGAACAGCTTGCGATGCATGTGGCGCATGTACACCACACCGATCGCCGAGGCGATGCTGCAGGCAAGCAGCACGACGAGCAGCAAGCGGCTCATTGGGCGTCTCCTGGAGATGCCGGGATTGGGGATTGGGGATTGGGGATTCGCGCAGAGCACCTCTCCAACCCCGAATCCTGAATCCCGAATCCCAGCTTTTCAGCCACCCGCAATACCGCGCTGCGTGCGCGCGGGTTGACGTGCAATTCGGCGTCGTCGGCCTTGATCGCGCCGCTCACCAGTTGCAGCGTGGCAACGAACGGCTGGGCTTCGGGCAAGCGGCGGTTGCTCGGCGGCGCCTTGGCGTAACGAGCCATGAATTGTTTGACGATGCGGTCTTCCAGCGAGTGGAAGCTGATCACCGCTAGACGGCCGCCCGGCTTGAGCGCGCCCAGGGCGGCATCCAGCCCGGCTTCCAGATCGGCCAGCTCGCGGTTGATGTGGATGCGGATGGCCTGGAAGCTGCGTGTGGCCGGGTGGGTCTTGCTGTCGCCGCGCGGCATCACCGAAGCGATCAGGTCGGCCAGTTGCGCGGTGCGCAGCAGCGGCTGTTCGGCGCGCCGCGCCACGATGGCGCGCGCGATACGGCGGCTCTGGCGTTCTTCGCCATAGGTCCACAGCACATCGGCGATCTCGCGGTCGCTGGCCTGCGCCAGCCACTCGGCTGCGCTCTGGCCGCTGTCCGGATCCATGCGCATGTCCAGCGGGCCGTCCTTGCCGAAACTGAAACCGCGCTCGGCCACGTCCAGCTGCGGCGAAGACACGCCCAGATCCAGCAGGATGCCGTCGACGGTGGCGGCGGCAACCACCTGGCCGAGTCCGGCAAAACTGCCGCGATGGATGGACACGCGCGCATCGCCACCGAAGCTGTGTTCGGCCACCGCGATCGCGTCGGGGTCCTTGTCCATCACCAGCAGTCGACCTCCCGGGCCAAGGTGTTCCAGCACGCCGCGCGCGTGCCCGCCACGCCCGAACGTGCCATCCAGATACGTTCCGTTTTCGGTCACTTGCAGGCCATCCAGCACCTGCGTGTACAGCACCGGCACATGGGCCGCCGGGGACTGCGACACCGGGTGACCGGGCTGCGCTTCACCGCGCATCCGGGCACCCCGGCTCACAACCTGAGATCGAGCAATTCATCGCCCAGATCCCCGTCAGACAATGTCTGCTGGATCAGTGCGCGATGTGCCTGCTCGCTCCAGAGTTCGAACTTGTCGCCCATGCCCAGCAGCACGGCTTTTTTCTCGATGCCCACTGCATTGCGATGGCTGGCCGGAATGCTCAGACGGCAGTTGGCGTCCAGCTCGAGCACCGCCGAAGAACCCACCAGTTTCTGCTGCAGCGTGCGGACCACGCGCTGGGTATTGGGCTTGGACATCACGTCGTCGCGCACCCGCTCCCACTCCTTTTCCGCATATAGCCACAGGCATCCGGCTTCGAACGGGTTGTAGGTGAGGACCAGACGGTTGCCGCTGACACGCGCAACGAGGTCGCGGTATGCGGTTGGCACCGCCATACGCCCCTTGTCGTCCACCGTGATGGCAGTCTCGCCCTGAAACACCGAATGCAACCTCGAATACCCGCTGGGGGATCATTGAACCACGAAAAACCACAAAACACCTGGTTTTCCCTCCGTTGCCCACCTTAGCAGCGCGTCAAAGGTTGTCAACAACTTTGAGGACCACAAATCGCCAGTCGCATCAATGAGTTGCGGCACTCTTTAGAGACTTGTTCAAAGGTTATCCACAAGTTGCTGTTTCATCTCATATTTTGAGATTGAACGGAAATTCAGGGCGGTGAAGGCCATGTAAACCCGACTGCCGTCTCACTTCACATTGCGCCAGCTACGTATCTCAACTGCGCAAACAAGGTGACAATCGGCGACATGTGTCTGGTCGCTCTTGCCTGGAAGGTCCACCCGCGCTGGCGTTTGCTGCTGGCAGGCAACCGTGACGAATTCCACGAACGTCCCACTGCGGCACTGGCGCGCTGGGCGGCGCCGGCCGACAACCTGCTGGCTGGCCGCGACCTGCGCTCCGGTGGCAGTTGGGTTGGCCTGGGTCGGGACGGACGCGCTGCGGTGGTCACCAATGTGCGCGACCCGCTCGCCACTTCTTCGGGGCACTCGCGCGGGCATCTGATCGCCGACTATCTGTCCGGCAGCCTGGGCGCTACCGTGTACGCCGACGCACTGGCCGGCGCCGCCCACGCCTTCCCACCGTTCAACCTGTTGCTGTGCGACGCCGACCGTTGCGAGCACCTGAGCAACCACCCGCCACTGGCGCGGCAACTGGCTGCGGGCATCCATGGCATGTCCAACGGGCCGCTGGATGCGCCGTGGCCCAAGACCGCTGCGCTGACCCAGGTGCTGCACCGCTGGTGCGCCGACGGCGATGAAGACCTGCAGCCGCTGTGGGCCGCCCTGGGCAACCCGGCCATCGCCCCCGACGCTGCGCTACCGCAGACCGGCGTGGACCTGGTGACCGAACGCCTGCTCTCGGCCGCCTTCATCAGCGGCCCCAGCTACGGCACCCGGGCCAGCACCATCGTTGCGGTGGACCATCACGGCCATGGCTTCATCCACGAACGACGCTTCGGGCCGAATGGGATTTTCCAGGGCGAGGCGCGCCTGGAGATCCCTGGCTCGCGTTGACAAGCCACACTCATGCGCATAGCCGAGGAGTCGGCGCATGAACCCACTATTCCGCTGTTTCTGCGCCAAAAAACCATCGAATCTGGCCACCAATGCCGACCTGGCGGCGCAAGCCCGCGCGATTCACCCGCTCGTTCGGCTAGCGCCAAACACGGCGGCAGGCGTTACGAATTGCGTGCCCCCATCCGCCCTTCGGGCACCTTCCCCCGCAGGCGGTGGAAGGGAGTCGATCGCATAGCGAGAGCCTCGACCAACGGCCTACCTGCAAGTCCCCTTCAGTCAAGGGGGCGCGGCGACAGCCGCGGGGATGTGGCATGCCCGGAGCCGGGACCCGCGTTTTGTACCGCCTGCGCAGTACGAAGCGTGGCCGCCTTTTTTAGGCCTACGCCCAAAAAAGGCGGCGGAGCCGGCCGATAAGCCGGGTTCTGTCGTGGACAGTCATTCGTCTAGGCGCTACGTCACCGCAGCGCTCAAGCAACCTACCCGGATCCAGCGCGGGCCACGCCAATGGATCCCTATTTGGTCTTGCTCCAGGTGGGGTTTGCCGTGCCGGTCCGTTACCGGACTCGCGGTGCGCTCTTACCGCACCATTTCACCCTTACCGGCCCCTCGCCACCCCTCTGCGGCCTCCGGGCGCACTTGGCGATGCGATGCATCGCCGGCACGTTCCAGCGGCGGCAGAGGGGTGACGAGGGACGTAGGCGGTATCTTTCTGTTGCACTTTCCGTCGGCTTGCGCCGCCCAGGCGTTACCTGGCACCTTGCCCTATGGAGCCCGGACTTTCCTCGGCACTCTTGCGAGTGACGCGACTGTCTGGCCGACTCCGCCGGGGCGCATTCTACGCTATCGCTGCCGTGCAGAACGGCGCGGCAATTTCAAGCTTGCCATTGCCCTGCAGGAGCGCACCCGGGCGCGAGAGGCGGTACCGATCAACCACCGTCGCATCCAGCCACGGTCCTGCGATGACCGCATTAGCCGCCATACAACGCCTTCCGCGGCGCGCCTGTGAGCTCGGCAGCGAGCTTGGCGGCGGTGGACGGCGGGAGGTGCTCGGCGAGCTTGGCGTAGACGCGGCGGCCTTCGGCGAGCTGGCCTTCGGCGGCGTCGGCGGCGCCCTGCACCATCACCACGAATTCGCCCTTGCGCTGGTTGTCGTCGGCTTCGACCTGGGCCTGCAGCTGCGCCAGGCTGCCGTCGAGCACGGTTTCGAAGAGTTTGGTCAATTCGCGGGCGATCACTGCCGGGCGCTCGTCGCCGAAGGCAAAGCGCAGGTCGGCCAACGATTCGACGATGCGGTGCGCCGATTCGTAGAACACCAGGGTGCGGGTCTCCCCTGCCAACCGCGCCAGGCGCTCGCGACGGGCGGCGCTCTTGGCTGGCAGAAAGCCTTCGAAGCCGAAGCGGTCGCTGGGCAGGCCAGCCACGCTGAGCGCAGCGATTGCCGCGCAGGCGCCCGGGACCGGGCTGACCTTGATGCCGGCGGCGCGCGCGGCGCGCACCAGTTTGAACCCCGGGTCGCTGACCAGCGGGGTGCCGGCGTCGCTGACGATGGCCAGCGACTCGCCTTCGCGCAGGCGCGCCACGATGCGTTCGGACATGGCGTCTTCGTTGTGGTCGTGCAGCGCCAGCAGCGGGCGGTCGATGCCGAAATGGCCGAGCAACTGGCGGGTATGGCGGGTGTCTTCGGCGCAGATCGCGGCCACGCCACGCAACACCTCCTGCGCGCGCGGCGACAGGTCGGCCAGGTTGCCGATCGGCGTGGCGACCACGTGCAGGGTTCCAGGGGACGTCATCAGCGGTTTTCCGGGGGCAAAGGGTAGAATCGTAGCGTTTTTAACGGTCCGCCCCGGCGGCCCCTGTCCAATGGATCTGAAATGAACAAGCGTGTTGCAAGGATCTCTGCCCTTTCGCTGATGATGATGCTGGCCGCCGGTTGCGCCACCAGCAGCGTCACGCCGACCGCCTCGCCGACGCAGAGCGCAGCGCTGGCACTGCTGGATCAGGGCAAACCGCGCGACGCCGCGCAGCAGCTGGAAGCCGAAGCTGCCAGTGCCAGCGGCGCGCAACGCAGCCGGCTGCTGGCTGCCGCGGCGTTCGGCTGGCACGACGCTGGCGACGATGCGCGCGCCCGCACGCTGCTGGCGCAGGTCAACGCGCGCCACCTGAGCGGCGAGGAGCGGGCCCGCTTCGGGCTGCTCACCGGCGAGCTGGCGGTGCTCGACAAGCAGGGCGCACAGGCATTGCAGGCCCTGGGCGACAGCCCGCAGGGGCTGACCCAGCCGCTGCAGACGCGCTGGCTGGTGGCCCGCGCTGCGGCGCTGGAAGCCACCGGCGACCTGTTCGGTGCCGCCGCCGACCGCGCGCGCGCCGATGCCAGCCTGACCGGCACCGCGCGCAGCGACAACCAGCGCGCCATCGTGCGCCTGCTTGCCGCGCTCGACGACGCCACCCTCAAGGGCCGCACCGCTGCGTTGCCGGCAGGCGACCCGTTGTACAACTTTGCCGGGCGCGCGTTGATCAGCCGCGGCCTGGCATTGCCGCGCGCCTTCGAGCGCGATGCACAGTGGGGCTTCGACACCAGCAAGCGCCCACCCGCCGAGCGCGATGGCTACCGCCCACCGGTCAAGCTGGGCGTGCTGCTGCCGATCACCGGCAACCTGGCCACCGCCGCCGCGCCGGTACGCGATGGCCTGCTGGCCGGCTACTACGCGGAAACCCGCCGCCGCCCGGAGGTGCAGTTCTTCGACACCGCCGGCACCGCCGCCGGTGCCAATGCCGCCTACGACAAGGCGGTGAGCGCCGGGGTGGATTACGTGGTCGGCCCGCTGGGGCGCGACGAAGTCAGCGCGTTGTTCGCGCGCGGCCAGCTGGCGGTGCCGGTGCTGGCACTGAACCGTCCCAGCGACAACAAGGCCCCGCCCACCGGCAGCGCAGGCTTCTCGCTGGCGCCGGAAGACGACGGCATCATGGCCGCCGAATACCTGCTCTCGCGCGAACGCCGCAACGTGCTGATCGTCGGCACCAGCGACGACAACGGCAAGCGCACCATCAAGGCCTTCCGCGACCGTTTCAGCGAACGCGGCGGCACGGTGGCCGGCAGCATCAGCGTGGCCGACGCGCCGGGCGACATCGGCGCGCAGCTGCGCAATTACGGCACCGCCGACGCGGTGTTCCTGGCGGTGCGCGGCAACACCGCGCGTGCTTTGGCGCCGCAGCTGGCGCTGGCCGGATTCGCCGGCAAGTCGCGCGTGGGCACCTCGCAACTAGTGGCCGGCACTGGCAAGGTCGAAGACGATCTGGCGCTGGATGGCATCGTCTATCCGAGCGAAACCTGGACCGCCCTGGGCGTGTCCGGCCTGCCGGCGGTCAGTCAGGTGGCCAGCACCCTGCCCAGCGCACGCGGCCCGGCCGCCCGCCTGTTCGCGTTCGGCTACGACGCCTGGAAGATCACGGCGTACCTGGAGAAACTCGCCACCGGCACCGATGGCGGCCTGCGCGGCGCCACCGGCACCCTGCACCTGGATGGCTTCGGCAACGTGCTGCGTACGCCGGCCTGGTCCACCTTCAGCGGTGGCCGCCCAACGCCGATCGCCGACGGCCGCTGAGCCATGCCGGTGGCGCGTCAGCAGCGTGGTGCGGCGGTCGAGGCGGCCGCACGCGCGTTGCTGGAGCAGGCCGGGCTACGGCTGGTGGTCGGCAACGCCAACTACCGCGGCGGCGAACTGGATCTGGTGATGCACGATGGGCCATCGCTGGTGTTTGTGGAAGTGCGCTACCGGCGCGACGACCGCTTCGGCGGCGGTGCGGCATCGGTGGACTGGCGCAAGCGTCGCAAGCTGGTGTTGGCCGCGCAGTTGTTTCTTGGCGCTCACCCGGCCCTGGCGGCGCTGCCGTGCCGCTTCGATGTGGTCGATGCCAGCGGCGAACCGCCGGTATTGCACTGGATCCGCGACGCGTTCCGCGCCGACGATTGCTGACCGCCACCGACGCTCACGCCAACGTTTCTTATGCCAACCATCATGACCCATGCTGCCGTGCCATTGGCGCTGTGGTGGGCCAGCGAACGCGGCCGCATCTCGCCGCTCCTGCTCGCGGCCGGCGTGGCGGCGGCGATGCTGCCCGATGCCGATGTGCTGGCGTTCGCGCTGCACATTCCCTACGCCGATGCATTCGGCCATCGCGGCGCCAGCCACTCGCTGTTGTTCGCCAGCGTCATCGCACTGCTCGGCGCCGCGGCGCATCGCAGCCTGCGTGCGGATGCCGTGCAGGCGTCCGTATTTTTGTTCGTCTGCGCCGCATCGCACCCGCTGCTGGATGCGATGACCTCCGGCGGCCTGGGCGTTGCGCTGGGCTGGCCGTGGAGCCAGACGCGCTGGTTCGCACCATGGCGGCCGATTCGGGTGTCGCCATTCGCGACCGGCTTCTTCAACGCGCGCGGCCTGAGCACGTTGCTCTCCGAGCTGCGCTGGGTCTGGTTGCCGCTCACCGTCGCCTTGCTGGGGTGGAAATGCATCCAGCGCGCGGCACCACAGGATCGCATGTCATGACCGATGTACTTCCCACCGCACTTGCCGAGGTGTTGGCCGCGCGCCTGGGTACCGATGGCTGGTTGACTGGCGACGATGCGCGCCGCCGCTATGGCGAAGACGATTCGCGCCGCTGGGCACTGCCCGCCGCGGTGGCGTTGCCGCGCGACACCGACGAGGTGGTGGCGATCGTGCAGGCGTGCCGCGCGCACGGCGTGCCGATCGTGGCGCGCGGCGCCGGCACCGGCACCACCGGCGCGGCGGTGCCGTTTTCCGGCGGCGTGGTGGTGTCGATGGCGCGCATGCATCGCCTCATTGCGCTGCGCCCGGAAGACCGCTGCGCGGTGGTGCAACCGGGCCTGCTCAATGGTGACCTGCAACAGGCGCTGCAGCCGCATGGCTTGTTCTGGCCGCCGGATCCGTCCAGCGCGGAGATCTGCAGTATCGGCGGTAATCTATCCACCAACGCCGGCGGCCCGCGCGCGGTGAAGTACGGCGCCACCCGCGACAACGTGCTCGGCCTGGTGGCGGTGACCGGCACCGGCGAGGTGATCCGCTGCGGCGGCGCGTACACCAAGAACTCCACCGGTTACGACCTCACCCATTTGCTGGTCGGCAGCGAGGGCACCCTGGCGATCATCGTCGAGGCGACCTTGAAGCTGACCCCGCGCGCGATTGCGCAGGCCGGCCTGCGCGCGCTGTACCGCGATGCGTCCAGCGCCGCAGCCGCGGTGTCGCGGCTGATGGCGCAGCCGACCACGCCGACCATGCTGGAATTCATGGATGCCAGTGCGATCGCGCTGCTGCGCCGCAATGGCAGCGATGTGCCCGACGCCGGCGCCATGCTGTTGATCGAAGCCGACGGCGATCACGACACCTTGCCGTACGCGCTGCAAGCGTTGCACGACGCCGCCGATGGCGAGGGTGTCTTGAGCCTGGACGTGGCCACCGATGGCAGCGCACGCGACAAGCTGTGGGCCGCACGCCGCGCCTTGTCGCCTGCCCTGCGCACCATCAAGCCGGGCAAGATCAACGAAGACGTGGTGGTGCCGGTGTCGCGCATCCCCGAACTCGTCGCCGGCGTGGAAGCGCTCGCTGCGGAATTCGCGCTGCCCATCGTCGCCTTCGGCCATGCCGGCAACGGCAACCTGCACGTCAACATCATGTACGACCCGGCCGATGCCGACGAAAATGCCCGTGCGCATGCCGCCCTGCCGCGGCTGTTTACGCTGGTGCTGGCGCTGGAAGGCACGCTCTCCGGCGAGCACGGTATCGGCGTGGCCAAGCGCGATTTCATGAGCCAGGCGTTCAGCGCACCGACCTTGGCGGCGATGCGCGCGATCAAGGCCGCGCTGGATCCGGATGGGATCTTGAATCCGGGCAAGGTGTTGCCGCCCGCTTAGTGGCGCGCCCGGATCAGCGCGTGACGCCGATAAAGCGCAGGCCCACGCCGAGCTCGGTGACGATGTAGTGCGGGTCGGCGGCATCGTCGTGCAGTTTCTGGCGCAGCTTGCCGACCAAAATGCGCAGGTAATGGGTGTCTTCTTCGTGGGTCGGGCCCCACACTTCGCGCAGCAACTGCGGTTGGGTGACCACGCGGCCGGCGTGTTTGAGCAGCAGTGCGAGCAGGGCGTATTCCTTGCGGCTCAGCGGCACGGGCTCGCCGTTGAGGGTGACCTCGCGCAGGCCCAGGTGGATATGCAAGCGGCCGTCGTCGAACACGCTTTCTTCCACCGTGCTGCCGGCGCCGGCCTGGCGCAGCAGCGAGCGGATGCGGGCCATCAATTCCTGCACGCCGAAGGGTTTGGTGACGTAGTCGTTGGCGCCGGCATCGAGCGCGGCGACCTTTTCGGTTTCGCCGGCGCGCACGGTGAGCATGATCACCGGCACGTTGGACCACTGGCGGATCTCGTGCAGCACTTCATGCCCATCGCGATCGGGCAGGCCGATGTCCAGCACCACCAGTTCGGCGCCCTGCCCGGCCAGCAAGGCCAGGCCTTCTTCGCCGGTGCCGGCCTGCAGCACACGATAGCCCTGCGCACGCAGGCTGATGTCGAGGAAACGGCGGATCTGCGGCTCGTCGTCGACGATCAGCACGCGGGCGGGCGGGATGGCGGTGAGGTCAGTCGGCATCGGGGCGAGGTGGCGCGGCGGGAACGAGCAACGGCAGCGTAATGCGGATGGTGGTGCCGTGACCATGCGCGCCTGCCAATGCTTCCACGCTGCCCCCGTGCGCGCCGATCATGCCCTGGCAGATGGCAAGACCCAAGCCGGTGCCGTTGCGCCCGCGGTCGCCGCGCTCCACGCTGTAGAACATGTCGAAGATCCGCGCGCGCTCGTCTTCGGGAATACCCGGACCCTGGTCGCCGATGTCGACCTGCAACGCGCCGGCACGCAGCTGCGCGTGCACGGTCACCGGCACGCCGGCTGGCGAAAATTTCGCCGCATTTTCCAGCACGTTGAAGATGGCCTGTTCCACCAGCGCCGGATGCACCCAGATCGCCGGCAGGTCGGCGGCCAGGTCCAATTGCAGGCGCACCTCCGGCTGGTAGCGCTGCAGGCGGCGGGCGGCCGAGCCAATCAATTCGTCGACGCCGATCCAGTCGCGATTCAAGGTCAGGCCGGTGTGGCCGAGCCGGGTCATGTCGAGCAGGTTCTGGATGTAGCGATCCAGCCGCTCGCCTTCGAGCTGGATGGTGTCGAGCAGACTGTGGCGGTCGTGCGCGTCCATCGCATCGCCGTAGCTGGCCAGGCTGCTGGCCGAGCCGATCATCGAGGCCAGCGGCGAGCGTAGATCGTGCGAGACCGACGAGAGCAAGGCAGAACGCAGGCGCTCGGTTTCGCCGCTGACGCGTGCGCCTTCCAGATCGGCGACCAGGCGCGTGCGCAGCGCTGCCTGGCCGATGTCTTCCACCATCGCTTCGGCCAGGCGGCGTTGTTCCAGGCCGGGCCGTTGCAGAGCCTGTCGAAAGCGCAGCGCGGCCACACCCAGGGTGCCGCGCTCGTGGCGCACCGGCAGGCACCACCACTGCGCCCCGGCCAGGGTATCGGTGAAGCGGCCGGCCGGTTGGCCGTGGCGCTGGGTCCAATCGGCGGCGCTGCGATCGAGCGCACCGAAGCTGCTGGGTGCGTCGCTTTCGCGCTGCTCCAGGCGTAGCCAGACCTCGGCATCCAGCGCAGTGGTCAGCGCGCGACGGCCGGCTTCCAGCACCTGCCCCAGATCGGCGGCGGTGCTGAGTTGGCGGGCCAGCGCCTGCAAGGCGTTGGCATGCGCATTGGCCGCGCGCAAGGCCAGGACCTGGCTGCGCAAACGCGAGGCCAGCCGGCCGGCGACCAGCGCGGCGATCAGGAACATGCACACCGTCACCACGCCCTGGCGTGCGCTGATCTGCAAGGTGAAACGCGGCTCGATGAAGAAGAAGTTGTAGGCGACAAAACTCAACAATGCGGCAACCACCGCAGCGGCCATGCGCGTGCGCGACGCCACCAGCACCACCGCGACGATGAACACCATCGACAGGTCGTCGATATCGGTCCAGCGTTGCAGCAACCACGCCACCCCCACCGCACCAGCGGCCGCGATCGCAGCGAACGCCATGTCGTAACGCTGCAGCCATTGGCGCGGGTTGCGCCAGCGTTGGCGCGCACGTGCGCGCGCATCGGCGGAGCTGACGATCACCAGTTCGTAATGCGCGCCACGTTGCAGCAATTGCTGGGTCAGCGTGCGGTTGAACATGCGCGCCAGCGGGCGCTCGCGGGTGCGCCCCAGCACCAGGGTGGAGATGCCGTTTTGCGAGGCGAAATCCAGCAAGGCATCGGCGACGTTGGCGCCGTGCAGCAGCGCGGTGTCGCCACCGAGGCGATGGGCGAGCGCGAATGCGCGATCGATTTCCAGCTGCCAGGCTGCATCGGTCACGGTGCGGGCCTGCACGGTGACCACCGTCCACGGTGCATCGCGCCGCTCCGACAGACGCCGCGCCACGCGCACCAGATAATCCGAGCTGCCGCGGCCATCGATGGCCACCACCACGCGGCGTCGCAACGCGGCGGTGCCAGGCAGGCCGCGCGCGGCCTGGGTATCGCGCAGATCGCTGTCGACGCGGTCGGCAGCGGTCTGCATCGCCAGCTCGCGCAACGCGGTGAGGTTGGAAGGCGAGAAAAACGCCTGCAATGCCTGCGTGGCCTGCTCGGGCAGATACACCTTGCCCTGCTGCAGGCGCTCGATCAGTTCGCGTGGCGGCAGGTCCACCAGCACGATGTCGCGCAGCCGGTCGAAGACGGCATCGGGCACGGTCTCGGACACGCGCACGCCGGTGATGCGCAGCACGATGTCGTTGAGGCTTTCCAGGTGCTGGATATTGACCGTGGTGTAGACGTCGATTCCGGCATCGAGCAACTCTACGATGTCTTGCCAGCGTCGCTCATGGCGGCTGCCGGGCACGTTGCGGTGCGCCAGCTCGTCGATCAGGGCCAGCCGCGGTTTGCGTGCCAGCAACGCATCCAGGTCGAGTTCTTCCAGCATGCGGCCCTGGTAACTCACGCGGGCGCGCGGCAGCAGCGGCAGGCCTTCCAGCAGCGCCGCGGTTTCGCTGCGCCCGTGCGTTTCCACCACGCCGGCCACCACATCCATGCCCTGGCGCAGGCGCTCGCGCGCCCGCGACAACATGGCGTAGGTCTTGCCGACCCCGGGCGCGGCGCCCAGGAACACCGTCAACCGCCCGCCGTGTTCGCGCTGTAATTGGCCGATCAGGGCATCGGCTTGCTGGGTACGGGCGTCGTTCATCGGGAATCGGGAATCGGGAATCGGGAATCGCAGAGCGTACAGCTGCGTGATGATCCTAGTGCGCCTGCTTCACACCATTCTCCAGTCCCGACGCCCCATTCCCGGCTTGATCGAGCGCCAGATTCAAGGCGAGCACATTCACCCGTGGCTGCCCAAGCAGTCCGAACTGGGGTGCTTCGGTGGCCGCCTGCACCAGGGCGGCAACGCGTTGCTCGGGCCAGCCGCGCGCGGCGGCCACGCGGCGGATCTGCACCCGTGCGCCGGCCGGGCTCAGGTGCGGGTCCAGGCCGCTGCCGGATTGGGTCAGCAGCTCGCCCGGTACGGCCTCAGGGGCGATGCCGTCGCGTGCGACCACTTGCGCACGCGTGGTGGCGATGCGGGCCAGCAGCTCAGGATTGGAGCGGGCCTGGTTGCTGCCAGCCGCGGCGGTGAGGTCGTACTTGGCAGCCGACGGACGCGGCTGGAAATAGCGCGCATCGGTAAACGGCTGGGCCACCAAGGCCGAACCAACCACGCGCGCATCGACGCGCATCAGCGACCCGGTGGCCTGCTCGGAGAACAGCGCACCGGTGATGCCGGTGGCGATCAGCGAGTAGGCCAGGCCCAACCCGAACAAGGTGAACACCGCGAGCACGAGCGAACCGCGCAGGACGCCGTCGTCGCGTAACGGCAAGGAAGAAGACATGGACATGTTCCCGGAAGAAGAAAGGGGCATCACGCGTGGCTCAGGCACCGAGGACGGCAACCAGCGCCAGATCGATCACTTTGATCGCAGCGAACGGCAGCAACACGCCACCCACGCCGTAGATCAGCATGTTCCGGCGCAACAGCGCGGTGGCGCTGGAAGGACGAAAACGCACACCGCGCAACGCCAGCGGAATCAAGGCCGGAATGATCAACGCATTGAAGATCAGCGCCGCCAGCACCGCATGGCGCGGGCTGGAGAGCTGCATCACGTTGAGCGCTGCCATCGACGGGATGGCGGCAGCGAACAGCGCCGGCAGGATCGCGAAATACTTGGAAACGTCGTTGGCCAGCGAGAACGTGGTCAGCGCGCCACGCGTGATCAGCTGCTGCTTGCCCACCTCCACCACCGCCAGCAGCTTGGCCGGATCCGAATCCAGATCCACCATGTTGCCGGCTTCCTTGGCAGCCTGCGTGCCGGAGTTCATTGCCAGGCCCACGTCGGCCTGCGCGAGCGCCGGGGCGTCGTTGGTGCCGTCGCCGACCATCGCCACCAGTCGCCCGCCCGTCTGTTCGGCACGGATGCGTGCCAGCTTGTCTTCCGGGCGAGCCTGGGCGATGTAGTCGTCCACGCCGGCTTCGGCAGCGATCGCGGCTGCGGTGAGCGGGTTGTCGCCGGTGATCATCACCGTCTTGATGCCCATCGCACGCAACTGCGCGAACTTTTCCTTGATGCCCTGCTTGACCACGTCGCTCAACTCGACCACACCGAGCACATGACGGCCTTCGGCCACCACCAACGGTGTGGCACCGCCACGTGCGACTTCTTCGATACGGCCCTGCAGTTCCGGCGAGACCGTCGCGCCCTGCGCCTGCACATACGCCACGATCGAATCGCCGGCGCCCTTGCGGATGCTGCGCCCGCCGATATCCACGCCGGACATGCGCGTCTGCGCGGTGAACGCGATGAAATTCCCACCCTCCGCCTCCGCTGCGATGGCACCTTGCTGACGCGCCAGCTTGACGATGGATTTCCCTTCCGGCGTCGGATCGGCCAGCGAGGCGAGCATGGCCGCATCGCGCAATTGCGCGCGGTCGACGCCGGCCAGCGGATGGAACGCAGTGGCCTGGCGGTCGCCGTAGGTAATGGTGCCGGTCTTGTCGAGCAGCAGCACATCCACGTCGCCGGCCACTTCCACGGCCTTGCCGGATTTGGCCAACACATTGGCCGACAGCGCGCGGTTCATGCCGGCGATGCCAATTGCCGGCAACAGCCCGCCGATGGTGGTCGGGATCAGGCACACCAGCAACGCGATCAGCAGCAGCGGATCCAGCGTGACGCCGACAAAACCCGCGATCGCCGGCAACGATGCCACCACGATCAGGAACGTCAGCGTCATCGCGGCCAGCAACAAGGTCAGCGCAATTTCGTTCGGCGTCTTTTGCCGGTTGGCGCCTTCCACCAACGCGATCATGCGATCGAGAAAGCTGTGCCCCGGCTCGGCGGTGACCTTGAACACGATCTCGTCGGAGAGCACGCGCGTGCCACCGATGACGCCGCTGCGATCGGTGCCGGCCTCGCGCAGCACCGGCGCCGATTCGCCGGTTACCGCCGCTTCGTTAATGGTGGCAACACCCCGCACGATCTCGCCATCGGCCGGCACGAATTCGCCTTCGGACACCATGACGTAATCGCCCGGGCGCAACTCCGCTGCCGGCACGCGCGTTTCGCGGCCACCGAGTACGGTTTCCACCCTGCGTGCCACCAGGTCCTTGCGCGCACGCCGCAGCGATGCGGCCTGGCCGCGGCCGCGCGCTTCGGCGATGGCCTCGGCAAAATTGCCGAACAGCACGGTGATGAACAGAATCGCCGTCACCGCCCAGCCGAAGCCGGCATGCGAATGCCCGCTGGCGGTGATCACCGCCGCCAGCAAGGTACCACCCATCACCACCGCCATCACCGGGCTGCGCAGCAGATGCCGCGGCGCCAACTTGGCGAACGCCGCACGCATCGCCGCAGCCAGCACGGCGGCATCGAACAACGCTGCGTCACCGCGCTCGCGTTTTTCAGTCGTATCGATCGTAGACATTGCTCAGAATTCTCAGGACGCCGCCAGGGCGAGGTGTTCAGCGATAGGACCCAGCACCAGTGCCGGCATGAACTGCAGCACGGTCAGCACGATCACGATCGCCATCAGGGTCAGCGCAAAGGTGGGCGTTTCGACCTGCAGGCTGCCGGCCGACTCCGGTGCACGCCGCTTCACTGCCATGCGTGCGGCCACCATCAACGGCAGGATCAATGCCGGATACCGTCCCAGCGCCAGCACCACCGAGCAGCTCAGATTCCACCAGTACGTGGCATCGCCCAGGCCTTCGAAACCCGAGCCATTGTTGGCGAACGCAGAGGTGTACTCGTAGAACACCTGGCTGATGCCGTGGAAGCCGGGGTTGGAATTGGCAGTCAATGCCGGGACTGCCAGCGCCACTGCAGTAAAGCCCAGCACCACCAGCGGCTGCAGCAGGATCAACAGCGCCAGCAACTGCACTTCGCGCGATTCGATCTTGCGACCGAACAACTCCGGCGTGCGTCCGGTCATCAAGCCGGCCAGAAACACGCTCAGCAACAGATACACCACGAATTGCTGCAGGCCGCAGCCGATGCCGCCCCAGATGGCGTTGATCAGCATGTCGACCAACGTGACCAGGCCACTCAGCGGCGCCAACGAATCGTGCATCGCATTGACCGAGCCATTGGAGGTCTGCGTGGTCAACGCCGCCCACAATGCCGAGGCGTCCGCACCGATGCGCACTTCCTTGCCTTCCATCAACGCCGGCGAGCTTGCGGTGGCCGAGTGCGCTTCAGACCACAGCAAGAGCGCGGTGGATGCGGCCGACATCGTCAACATCGTGCCGAACACCAACGCCGTGAGCCGCTTGCGCCCGGTCAGGTAGCCGACCATGAACACCACGCTCATCGGCAGCAAGACCAAGGCGAGGGTTTCAAGCAGATTGCTCAACGGCGTAGGGTTTTCCAGCGCCACCGAACTGTTGGGGCCATACCAGCCACCGCCGTTGGTACCGAGCTGTTTCACCGCCACCATCGCCGCAACCGGGCCCACCGCAATGGTCTGCTTGGGCATGCCGGCGCTGCTATCCAATGGCGTCGCCGTCGCTGCGCCCTGTAGCGTGGATGGCACGCCCTGCCAGCCGAGCAGCACGGTCCACAGCAGGCACAGCGGCAACAACACGCGTACGCTGGAGCGGACCACGTCGGCCCAATAATTGCCGACGTCGGCTTCAGGCAGCGCTTCCAGGCCGGAACCCGTGTGCTGGCGTCCCTGACGCGACACTTCCGGCTCCGAAATCTCCGCTACAGCCGTCGTGTCCAGAATCGGAGCAGCAATCGACGCCTGTTTGGCTACGCGCCCACCGAACAAGGCGCGCAGCGTCGCAACCGCCAATGCCAATCCCATCATCGGCGTCACCACCTGCAGGCCGACGATGCCGGTCATCTGCGCCAGATACGACAACTGCGCCTGGCCGGAATAATGCTGCTGATTGGTATTGGTGACGAACGACACCATGGTGTGCAGCGCGGTATCCCACCGCATGTTGGGGATGGCATCCGGGTTGAACGGCAGCCATGCCTGGGTCATGAACACCACCCAGGTCAGCAAACCAACGACAAGGTTGCTGAGCAGAAAGGCCATGCTGTAGCCGCGCCACGACATGCCCTGCTGCGGGCGTGTGCCGAGCAGTGCGTACAACGGCCGTTCGATCCAGCCGAACAGCGCATCGCCACGCATCGGTGCGCCGCGCATCACCGCGGCCATGTAACGGCCCAGGGGCCACGCCAGCACGATGGCCAGCGCGTACACAAGAAAGGTTTCAGTCATTGGAGCGCACTCGGATCAGAAGTCTTCGGGCCGCAGCACCACGTACAGCAGGTACGCAGCAGCAACGAGTACGGCCACGCCGCACAACAGGGACAACCAGCCAGGCATGTCGGTCACTCCCCCATCTGCGCGCACGGCGGCGCGATCAATGCGATGTGCAACGACGTAGGCAGCGTATGCGTGCCCACATGGCAAAGCGCTGCCGCACCGTGCGCGCAGCGCCGATGGAGCAGACAGGTCAAGGGATGCATCGGGATCGTCCACGGCGGAACCGCTCCGCCAATCTGCGCAGTCTCTGCCTGGGCCGCGTAAAGTCGCTATGGACCTGCCGCGGGCGCGACGTAAAGTCCGCATAAAATGCGCCGGGCAGCCCTGCGCCTCAACCAGATAACCCTCTGGGCGCTCCGACTGCTGGCTCCCCCGACTGCGCGGGCCTGACGGCGCGCAGATGGCAGCCATGCTGTGAAGCCCAATCTGCTCTAGGTCGCGCCGGACAGGGTGGCACCAGGCAGATGCACGTCTGCTGGTGTGACCACAGCACACTCAATCAAACAGTGCTCACATGTCCAGATACCTGCGCGACACAGTCGCAAGCATCATGCTGGCCGTGGCGATCGCGTCATCGCATCTGGCGATGAGTTCAGCGGCCTGGTTCGGAATCGCAGCGGCCTGCGCACGGACAGCGGCGATGACCGGTATCTGCTCGCTCGGGAAGAGGCTCCCCGCCGCTGCAAGCACATCCAGGCTGCACAGATAACGCACCGCGGCAGGCTGGTGTGGCAACGCTCCGGCCAACCGCCTCAGCACCGCAGCGCCACTCTCGGTGCTGTCCAATGCGTGCACGGCCCGCGTCAATTCCCTGAAGGCGGCCTGGCGCACTCCCGGATTGGGCAGTCTGTTCAACAAGGCCACCAAGTGGGTCAAGGCTTCGGCTCCATCGCCCGAACGCGCGAGGTACTCGGCAAGCTGCGCATACGCCTGCTGGAATCGATGGATCGGCTCCAATCCGACAAGATGCAGGCGTAGGGTCACCTCCGCCAGCAGGCGGGGGCCGGTCTGGAGCGCGGCAGCCTCGGTGATCGCCAGATTGACTGCCTCCTCGGGCAGCTGCCTGATCGCAGAGGCCAGCAAATGAAACGGAAGTGCTCCGCCGATGCCTCCGGCAGCGCCGCCCTGGGCCGGAGCCACGGCGCCTTGCGCGCCTGGCTCAGCATCACCTTGCACGCCCCCTGCATCAGCCTCTGCTACTGCCCCCATATGGCCACCGTGCGCTGCTCCGGCAGCAGCCTGCAGCGCCTGCCTTCGCGTGGCAATCAAACTGGGCAAGATTGCATGGAAGGCGAGCGCGCGCAGGTCCTCGGGCAAGCATCCCAGGTCATCCGTCAAGCGCGCCACCACGCGAAATGCCATATTCCCGGAATAGCGGGTGGCGTGATTCAACACCTCGGTAAACGCCTCAAATCGCTGCGCCTGCGGCAAGGATGGAATCCGCGCCGCAAGCCTTCCGTATCCGCGCAATATCTGCTCGCTGCGATCCTCATCGTCCGGATAAGGGAAATGCGTCACCTCGTCCAGGGCGACACGCATGCTCTCTGCACTATGGACGGCCCCGAACTCCAAGCTCGGGTCATAGCGCGGCCGCGCGGTCAGGAACGCTCGCATCCCGCTGGTGTCTTCCGCCATCTGCCGCGAGACGCTACCCAGGCGCGCGAGGCTGCGTGGTCCGCACCGCTGCAAAATCTCGCGACGGAGATCATTCGGCAGCGCAGAAAGTCCGTCGAAGGTCTCGGCACGCTGGGTTGGCACTGTGCCTGGATCGAGGACTCCTTGGCTCCCCGAAGCCTGTGACGTCAACGCCTCCTGCGTTTGGCTGGTTGACTCCACAGCATGCGGCAGACCGGTTCGATTGATCGGCATCTCGGGGCTCCTGCGGTGTGCCGCAGCAGCGGCATCGAGTTAGGCTTCGTGCCTACTTTCCCGAAAGCGGCATCATCTGCGCGCGCACTGTCAGAAATCGCGTTCGCCTGAACGAACGCGACGTGACCGGTGCAGATGTGGGTTCTGCGGATGGCCTGCCATCGGCCGCTGTTCGCCAGTACCGCGGCGGGCGACCTGGGATCGATGCAGATGCGGCGTGCCGCCCTACCGCAGCGGCACGTTCAACACGGACGGCGCTGCAACTGGCGAGGTGAATGTCACCGTGCCACCGCCCTCGCTGGCATCGGTATAGCGCGCGTCGCGGGTGTCGATCACCAAGACCAGTCGCTGCCCTGCGGGAATCTCGGTTGCCGCCGCCTGCAGCGGCCAGTCCAGCGTGACTGCGCGCCCCGATGTGGCATCGCGCAACGAATACGGCGCATGCGTAATCAGTTTCGCCACGCCCAGCGCATCCATGCAGTAGAGATACGCGAAAAGGCTGACGTTGGACTGACTGGGCACCACTGTGACGCGTAGCGACGGGCTACCGGCCAGGCGCCGGGTGCTGTTCGATGGCGAGCCGACCCACACTGCGGCGCCGGCGCGGTTGACCAGCGGAATGGAGGTGCTCACCGGCAGGCCGATGCCCTGCAGCAAACCGCTGACCAGCACCACCCCGGAATCGGCCACGGTCGGCACGTCGGTGGCGATGCGCGATTGCCAACCGCTCGACGTCCCGCCGGTCAATCCACCAGTGGGGCTCAGCAACCCTGCTGGTGCCGACAGACCAAGCTGTGTCGTGGCCTGTTGGACCGATGCCCAGTCCGGATAGTCCAGCCATTGACCCGCACGTGGCGAGAGCCGCACTGGCGCTTCTGCATCCACGCCGTTGCGAAGCTGCTTGAGATGGCGATCGAACCAGCGCGTGGTCGCGGTATAGATCTCATTCGGTAACCCCAATGCGCCGGGCAGCTCTGCGGTGGCGTGATCGCCCTGGCTGAGCAGCAGTTGTTTGGGGCCACGCAACTGGTTGAAGAACGCAATGGTCTGATTGGGCGGAAACAATCCGTCGTTGAAGGCATTACCCAACAGGACCGCGGTACCACGCGCATTGAGCGCTGCCACATCGGTCGAAGGGCTGCGCGAGGCGGCCTGCGGCAGGAAGCCCTGCACCGCGCCGTCGTAATCGCCTTGCGCCACGCGTGCGCCGATCTGCGCCAGATCCGGGCCGGCCCGGCCGGTCAGGGCGCCCGCACCCACCAGCAATCCCACGCCCTGCTGGCTCACCGTGCGATTGGAATACAGCGAGGCTTCCAGATCGGCCCAACCGCTGAGCGCGGCCACTGCCTTGATACGCGGGTCGCGCTCGGCCGCCAGCAGGCTGATGCCTGCCCCGTACGAAATGCCCGACGCGCCGATCGAATTGGGATTGGCCGGTGTATGCGCCAATGCCCAGTCGATCACCGCACTGACGTCTTCCACCGTGTCCGGCCCGGCGATATCGATCTGCCCAGCCGAATCCCAGAATCCACGCGAGGTATAGCTGACCACCACGTAGCCGTCGCTGGCCAGTTGGGTAGCGCGCCCCAGATATTCCAGATTGGGCAACGACCAGCTGGCCGGCATCACGATCAGCGGAAACGGCCCGGCGCCCTGCCCTTGCGGTACCAGCACCAATGCGCCCATTTGGGCGCCGTCCCAGCCTGGAATGCGTTCATAGGTCTTGCTGAAGGCGCCCGCCACGGCCGACGCCGATGCCAACAGCAACGCCAGTGCGGCGATGCTCCCGATCCAACGCTTGCTCATGCTGCTGTCTCCCATGCAAAGCCGGGCCGGGATGGCCCAGCGGCAACTGCGATGCATCCGTGGTTGGGGGGGAGAACGTGGCGAACGTACCAGACGGTACGGTATGGCTCAAGGGCCGGGATTCGGGATTCGGGA
>NZ_JAGHWU010000005.1:200121-309523 GCF_017746145.1 Xanthomonas sp. D-99
CGGGATGCGGGATGCGGGATTGCGTGTGCGAGTCCGCCCACTCGGGAGCGGCTGGGCAAACCGGCTCGCGACCTTCTCCCGCTTGCGGGAGAAGGTGCCCGAAGGGCGGATGAGGGCGCTGGCAGGACCCGTCGTTCCCCAATGCGCTCCACCCAACTTCGCAGAAGGCGCCACCGCCGCCTCCACTAAGGCACCCAGCGATCAGCGCAGCAGCATCGTCTCAGCGCAGCGCACCGGCACCGTCCACATCCACCGCACGCTCCAACCCCACGCCTCAGCCGACGAAATGCTGGTACCCGCGCTGCGGTGGTTGCCAGGGATTGCCTTCGGCGTCGTGCACCACCACACCCGGCGCGGCGACAATCTGGCCGATGCGGGTTGCCGCCACCTTTGCAAATTCCATTGCCTGCGCCACGGCATCGCGATGCTGCGGCGCGGCGGTGAAACACAACTCGTAATCGTCGCCACCGCCGAGTTGCCAACCAAGGCACTGCACCACGTCGATTCCGGCACTGCGCGGCATCGCCGGTAAGGCCGCAAGCACTAGGCGCGCACCCACGCCGCTGCGTTCGCATAGATGTCCCAGATCGGCCAGCAGCCCGTCGGAAATGTCAACGCACGCATGCGCAAGCCCGCGCAGGCGCAGCCCCGCCTGTACACGGGGCTGCGGACGCAGCAGGCGGCCGCGCCAGCGCTCGTGCAATGGGTCGGTAGCCGCGCAGGTCACATCCAGCTGGCCGGCCTGCCACAACGCCAACGCGGCGGCCGCTTCACCCGGCGTACCGGTCACCCACACGTCATCGCCAACGCGTGCACCATCGCGCCGCAATGCTGCGCCCGGCGGCAGGCTGCCGATCGCAGTCACCGCGCACGACAACGGCCCGCGCGTGGTGTCGCCACCGACCAGCACGATCTCGTGCGCATCAGCCAGCGCGAAGAAGCCATCGGCAAACCCATCCACCCATGCCGCATCGTCGTGCGGCAACGACAACGACAAGGTGCACCAACGCGGTTGCGCGCCCATCGCCGCCAGATCGGAGAGATTGACAGCCAGCGTCTTCCAGCCCAGATCGTCAGCGCGCGTCTCGTGCGGAAAATGCACGCCGGCATTGAGCGTATCGGCGGTGATCGCCAACTGCTCGCCGGCCGGCGGCTGCAGCAATGCTGCATCGTCGCCAATGCCCAACGGCACGTCGGCACGCGCTGCAATGCGCGCACGCAGACGGGCAATTAGATCGAATTCGGGCATTTGAAGGGCTGGAATTGGGGATTGGGCATTCGGGATTCGTAGCAGCGGGCTTTGCAAGATGCGGCAGGATGGCTGACTAGCTGCACCATCGAACGATATGCAGCGCGGGCATGGCCGCTCACCCAACGGTCGAGTCGCTCAAGTGCGGACGGTTGCACCGCGCATCGGCAGGACCGTCAATCTCTGCAAATCCCGAATCACGAATGCCCAATCTCGGCGCTTCAGGCGCCCGACTCCACCTTGCGCCACTCCACCGCGGCGCGGTCCAGCACCCCGTTGACATAGGTGTGGCCGTGCTCGGAGCCGAAGCGCTTGGCGGTTTCGATCGCTTCGTTGATCACCACGCGGTACGGCACATCCTGGCGGTACAGCAATTCGTAGGCAGCCAGGCGCAGCACGGCGCGTTCGATCGCATCGACCTCTTCCACGCTGCGATCCAGGTACGGCGTCAGTGCGGTATCCAGCTCGGCGCGGTTGCTCAGCACGCCCTCCACCAGGTTCTCGAAGTAGGCCAGATCGGCCACTTCGTGCGCCTGCTCGTGCGCGAACTGGGCGATCACCTGCTTGGCGAAGCCGCCGGAGATCTGCCAGGCATAGACCGCCTGCAAGGCGCGCCGACGTGCGCGCGAGCGCAGCACCGGGTCGATACCGTCGCGACGGCCGTGGCGCGAATGCCCACCGGGCTTGCTCATGGCAGCAACTCCATCAAATTCACCAGTTCCAGCGCTGCAAGCGCGCATTCCTCGCCCTTATTGCCGTGGCTACCGCCAGCACGGGCTTCGGCATCTTCCACGCGCTCGACCGCCAGCACGCCATTGAGCACCGGCACGCCGGTCTGCAGCTGCACGCTCATCAGGCCTTCGGCACACAGGTCGGCCACGTGCTCGTAATGGCGTGTATCGCCACGAATCACGCAGCCCAGCGCGATGATCGCGCCGTGCTGACCGGACTGCGCCACGCGATTGGCGGCGATCGGGATCTCCCAGGCGCCCGGCACGCGGATCACGTCGATGGCGTCTTCGCCGATGCCGTTGCCGGCCAGGCTCTGGCGCGCGCCGGCAACCAGCACGTCGGTGATACGGGCATTCCAGCGGCTGGCGATGATCGCAAAGCGCGCGGTGGTGGGGCGAAGATCGCCTTCGTAGTGGGTCATGCGGGTCGGCAACTCGAGGGGGCGGGAAGTTTAACAGCTGCCGGGCCCAGGCCTGGCCGACGCGTGTGAGGCGGGTCGGCCAAAGCAGACCCGGCCATGCGCGTCAACAACACAGGCCATGGCCATTGGCCGAAGTTATTGAGGACATCGCCCAGCGCCACCTGGCTCTTGCGCCTGCGCAGCCAGCCGGCGCAGGCCATGGCCCGATTGGTAGCCGACACCAGGCCACTGCGTTGCCGGCACACGCACCGCGTTGCTGACGGCTGCGCCCCGTCAGCAACGCAACAGTCGAGACCACCGCGACCGGCCAAGTGATTGCGGCAACCGCTCGCAACCATCTCAGGGAACGGCAGACGGCGGCACCGCGCGCGCGCCTTCACCGGCGTGGCACTCCAAATACTCGACCACCTCCAGCCCGAATCCGGCCAACCCCACCTGGCGCCGGGGGGTACCCAGCACGCGCAACTTGCCCAGGCCGAGGTCGGCCAGGATCTGCGCACCGGCGCCGTTGCGCCGCCACTGACTCACGTCCTTGGCATTGGCCGCGGCTTCGGGCTGCTGGCGCAGCCGTGCCAGCAGCGATTCGCTGTCGCGTGGCGCCGACAGCACCACCATCACGCCCTGCCCCTCGGCGGCGATCGCGCGCAAGGCGTCGGTGGCTGCCACGCCGAAGTCATCGCGTTGCCAGTGCAGCAGGTCGGCCAATGGGTTTTCCACCTGTACGCGCACCAGCGTCGGCGTCTGCGGATCGGCGCGACCGCGCAACAGCGCAAAGTGCAGGTCGTGCGCGATGCGGTCGCGGTAGGTCACCAGCTTGAACGGACCGAATTCGGTGGTGATCTCGCGTTCGTCCACGCGCTCGACGGTGTGCTCGTTGGCAAGCCGATATGCGATCAGGTCGGCGATCGAGCCCATCTTCAGCCCATGCTCGCGCGCGAACACTTCCAGCTGCGGGCGACGCGCCATGCTGCCGTCCGGGTTGAGCACTTCCACCAGCACACCGGCCGGTTCCAGCCCGGCCAGCATCGGCAGATCGCTGGCCGCTTCGGTGTGGCCGGCGCGGGTCAGCACGCCACCGGGCTGGGAGATCAACGGGAAGATATGCCCGGGCTGGCTCAAATCCTGTGGCCGCGCATCCGGACGGACTGCGGTGCGCACGGTGTGTGCGCGGTCGTAGGCCGAAATGCCGGTGGTCACCCCTTCGGCCGCTTCGATGCTGACAGTGAAGTTGGTCTGGAACTGCGCGGTGTTGTTGCGCACCATCGGCGCCAGACCCAGCTGCGCGCAGCGCTCGCGGGTCAGCGACAGGCACACCAGCCCGCGCGCGTGGGTAACCATGAAGTTGATGTCCGACGGCTTCACCAACTCGGCGGCCATGATCAGATCGCCTTCGTTTTCGCGGTCTTCGTCATCGACGATGACCACCATGCGTCCGGCGCGCAGTTCTTCGATCAGTTCCGGAACGGGTGCGAAATTCATGCTGCCCCCCGCGTGCCGAGCAGGCGTTCCACATAGCGCGCCACCAGATCGATTTCCAGGTTCACCGCCGCACCGACCGCAGTCTGCGCAAACGCGGTGTGGGCCACGGTGTGCGGAATCAACGCGACCTCGAAGCCGTCTTGGTCTACGTCATTGACGGTGAGGCTCACGCCGTCCACGCAAATCGAGCCCTTCTTGGCCACATAGCGCAACACCGACGCCGGCGCGGCAAACCGCCAGCGCTGCGCACGCGCATCGTCATGGATCGACTGCACCTGGCCCAGGCCATCCACATGCCCGCTGACCAGGTGCCCGCCAAGCCGATCGGTGGGTCGCATCGCGCGTTCCAGATTGAGCAATGCGCCCTCCGGCAACGCGCCCAGGGTGGTCAGCGACAGCGTCTCGGTCGAGGCATCGGCCTGAAAACTGGCCGCGTCGAATGCGATCACGGTCAGGCACACGCCATTGACCGCGATGCTTTCGCCCAACTGGACAGAGTCGAACGGCAGCGTGCCGGTGGCGAAGGTGAAACGCACATCGCCGCCCTGCGGCTGTCGCGCGGCCAGCTGGCCGACGCCTTCGATGATGCCGGTGAACATCAGCGTGCCCCCGCTTGCAGCAGCAAGGCTGCCGTGGTGGAGCGCTGGAAGGCCGCGGCGCAGCGCGGCAGGTGGTGCATGGACATTAGTCGTTTCTCGCAGGAGTTGAGCGAAAAACGCCGCAAGGCAAAGCAAACAGGCGCGCGCGCAGCCGCAAGGCTGCGCGGTGGCCGTCTTCTTTCATCCGGACTATACCGTCGGCTCCGGCATCGGACCGGATCTGCTGACCTTGCGCAGCAGGAGTTTGGCGTTAGTCCGCTCAACCCTGGAGTGCAAGCGCTCGCGGGCTCGCATGCTTGCGCATGCCTACCGCCGGTGGGGAATCGCACCCCGCCCTGAAGACGTTCGTGAGTACCGGCGAACCGGCGCGCAAAGTTTAACAGGGCACATCGGCGCGATGGCCGAGTGTGGGCGACGTCTGACAGGACACTGCGTCATGTCGGGAAATCCCCCATAGCCAGGATTGTGAAGGATCTGTTAATTTACGCGCCGCGACGGGAGACGTCGTTCTTTCCACCTCGCAACGGGGTGGAGACACGGACATCAATTCGGAGAGAGACATCCAATGCGTAATACCCTGATCCTGGCTGCCCTGCTGGCTGCCGCACCGTTTGCCGCGTCTGCGGAAGGCCTGAGCTACACCTACGTCGAAGGCGGCTGGAACCGTACCGAAATCAGCGTCAATGGCGATTCGGACGATATCGACGGCGGCTACATCCGCGGTTCCTGGCAGATTGCCCAGCCGGTCTACCTGTTGGCCAGCTATGAGCGCGCCAACAAGGATTACACCCTCGGTGGCGGCTTCGTGCTCGAGGGCACGCTGCAGCAGGCCACGCTGGGTATCGGGTACCGCCAGGAAATGACCGAGCGCGTCGAGTTCACCGCCGACATCAGCGTGTTGCGCGCCAAGGTCGAATCCGACCTGCGCCTGCGCGGCCGTTCGGTCGACGATGCGTCGGATTCGAGCAACCTGGGCTTCGCCAACCTGGGCCTGCGCGGCAAGCCTTCGCCGCGCACCGAAGCCTGGATCAAGGCCGGCTACATCGACGGTAGCGACGTGGACAAGGGTGAGTTTGTCGGCACCCTGGGTGGCCAGGTCAACTTCACCCGCACCTGGGGCCTGGTCGCCGAAGCGCAGTTCGTCGACAACGCCAACCAGTACAAGGTCGGCGTGCGCGCGAGCTTCTGATCGGCGTCGCGCATGAAAAAAGGCCCCGCATGCGGGGCCTTTTTTCATGCGCGCAACGGCACGGCCGCGCAGCGCGCGCCATGCAGCGCTCACCCGGCAACAACCGGCGCATAGCGCAGACGCAGATCCTGACCCAGCTGGCGCACATCCAGCAGCTGCAGCGCCGCACGCTGCGCCATCGTTTCGATGCCAAGGCCAGCGAGCAAGGGCTTGGCGCTGTCGCCCAGCAACACCGGGGCCATGTAGACCAGCAGTTCGTCCACCAGCCCGGCCTGCAGCAGCGCACCACTCAGCGTGGCGCCGCCTTCCACGTGGACTTCGTTGATGCCGCGCTCGGCCAGCAGCGCCAGCACCGCGGCCAGATCGAAACGTCCAGCATGCAACGGCATCGCAAGGAACTGCGCATCGTCCAGCGAAGGTGCGGACACATCCTCGCCATGCAGATACAGCGTCGGCGCATCGCCCTGACGAATGTTCCTGCACGCCAGCGTCCGCAGCCCGGCATCGAGCACCACGCGCAACGGCGGCACGACCGGCGAGTCCTCGCCCATCCGCACCGTCATGGATGGGTCGTCGGCCATCACCGTACCTGCACCGGTCAGGATCGCGCCCGCACGTGCGCGCCAGCGCTGCACATCTGCACGCGCATCGGCACTGGTGATCCATTTGGATTCGCCGCTGGCCAGCGCGGTACGTCCGTCCAGGCTGGCGCCAAGTTTGACCCGCAACCACGGCCGCCCGCGCTCCACCCGCGACAGAAATCCCCGGTTGAGCGTGCGCGCCTGCGCCTGCATCACGCCGCTCAGCACATCGATCCCGGCCTCGCGCAGCAACGCGAAACCGCCGCCATTGACCTGCGGAAACGGGTCGGCCATCGCCGCGACCACACGCATCACGCCTGCCTCGATCAAGGCCAGCGCACACGGCGGCGTGCGTCCGTAATGCGCGCACGGCTCCAGCGTTACATACGCGGTGGCACCGCGCGCCAACTCACCCGCTGCACGCAGCGCGAAGACTTCGGCATGCGGGCCGCCGGCACGTTGATGAAAGCCCTCGCCCACGCAGACGCCATCGCGCACGATCACGCAGCCCACCATCGGATTGGGGCGGGTGGTGTAGGCGCCGCGCTCGGCCAGACGCAACGCCTGCGCCATCCAGCGATGGTCGTCGGCACTGCCGATCGTTGCGGCCTTACTCATTGCGTCACCACTCCCGGCGCAATGCGCATCACCACGATCTGCATCGGGCCCAGCAGGAACTCGGTATGTGTCTGCCATCCCAGGCGCTGGTAGAACGGCGCCAATCCCGGCTGGCAATACAGGTAGAGCAGCGACACGCCCAGCTGCGCGGCGGCCTGCACACAGTGCGCCACCAACGCCTCGCCGATGCCCTGCCCGCGCGCTTGCGGCTGCACATACAACGACGCCAACCAAGGCGACCATTGCCGAATGCGTGCATCATCGTTTTCGAGCAGGCTCACCGAGCCCAGCCACTGCGTCTGATCCAGCGCCACCCAGGTCGTCGGAATGACCCCATCGCGCACATGGCTGCGCAACTCGCTCAGCGCCTCATCGATGTTCCACTCCGGCAACAGCGCGCCAAAGGCCTGTAGATGCGCCTGCGCAATCGCAGGCAGGTACTGCGGCGTTTGCGCAACGCAGGCGATGCGCACCGCGCTCATCGCTTGCCGGGTTTGCCGGCGCGTTCCAATGCCGCTTCCAGCAGCGGCAGTTGTTCGCTGCCGACCGGCAGTTCGCGTTCGAGCTTTTCGATTTCCTCGCGGAAGTCGGCCACGTCCTGAAAACTGCGATACACCGAGGCAAAGCGCACATAGCCGACATGATCGAGCTTGCGCAGCTCCACCATCACGTATTCGCCTACCCGCAGCGAACCCACTTCGCGCTCGCCGGACATGCGTAGCTGGTGCACCACCGCACGCACCGCCGCTTCGATCTGCTCTTCGGCCACCGGCCGCTTTTGCAGCGCGCGGTCGAAGCTGGTGCGCAGCTTGCGTGCATCGAACGCCTCGCGCCCACCATCGCTCTTGACCACGGTGGGCAGCTTGAGCTCGATCGTTTCCAACGTACTGAATCGCTCGCCGCACGCCTCGCACTCGCGACGCCGACGGATCGTCGTGCCGTCTTCGGACACCCGCGAATCGATCACGCGGGTGTCGTTGTGCTGGCAGAAGGGGCAATGCATCAGACGTCCGGGATTTGGGATTGGGGATTGGGGATTGGCAATAGCACAAGCAAGGACGCGCCGTTAGCGCATCCCGAATCCCGAATCACCAATCCCGGCACCTTAGCCATACACCGGATAGCGCTTGCACTGCGCAGTCACCGCATCACGCACCTTCGCCAGCACGGCGTCGTCGGTTGGCGCGTCGAGCACGTCCGCGATCCAGTTGGCCAGATCGATGCTGTCCTGTTCCTGGTAACCGCGCGTGGTGATCGCCGGGGTGCCCAGGCGCAGACCGGAGGTGACGAACGGCGAGCGCGGGTCGTTGGGGACTGAATTCTTGTTGACGGTGATGTGCGCCTTGCCAAGCGCAGCTTCGGCGTCCTTGCCGGAGACATCGCGACCGATCATGTCCACCAGCATCAGATGGTTCTCGGTGCCGCCGGAGACGATCTTGTAGCCGCGCGCGATCAGCGTATTGGCCATCGCCTGGGCGTTCTTGACCACTTGTTGCTGATAGGTCTTGAACGCCGGTTCCAGCGCCTCCTTGAACGCCACCGCCTTGGCCGCGATGACATGCATCAGCGGGCCGCCCTGGATGCCGGGGAACACGATCGACTGCAGCTTTTTCTGCAGCTCTTCGCTGGCGCCCTTGGCCACGATGATGCCGCCACGCGGGCCACGCAGCGTCTTGTGCGTGGTCGAGGTGACCACGTGCGCGTGTTCCATCGGGCTGGGATACACCCCGGCGGCGACCAGGCCGGCGATGTGAGCCATGTCCACGAAC
This sequence comes from Xanthomonas sp. D-99, assembly GCF_017746145.1. Classification (NCBI taxonomy): domain Bacteria; kingdom Pseudomonadati; phylum Pseudomonadota; class Gammaproteobacteria; order Lysobacterales; family Lysobacteraceae; genus Xanthomonas; species Xanthomonas sp. D-99. Next base: position 208,759 of record NZ_JAGHWU010000005.1, read on the forward strand.
AGGTAGGCACCGACGCTGTCGGCGATGGCGCGGAAGCGGGCCCAGTCGATCTTCTGCGAATAGGCAGAGAAACCGGCCACCACCATCTTCGGCTTGTGCTCGGTCGCAAGACGCTGCACCTCGTCGTAATCGATCAGGCCCTGCTCGTTGACGCCATACTGCACCGCGTTGAACAGCTTGCCGGAGACGTTGACCTTTGCGCCGTGGGTCAGGTGGCCGCCATGCGCCAGGCTCATGCCCAGGATGGTGTCGCCCGGCTGCAGCAGTGCCAGATACACCGCCTGATTGGCCTGCGAACCGCTGTGCGGCTGGACGTTCGCGTAATCGGCGCCAAATACCTGCTTGATGCGCTCGATCGCCAGTTGTTCGGCAATGTCCACGAACTCGCAGCCGCCGTAGTAGCGCTTGCCCGGATAGCCTTCGGCGTACTTGTTGGTCAGCTGGCTGCCCTGCGCTTCCATCACCAGCGGGCTGCAGTAGTTTTCGCTGGCGATCAGCTCGACGTGATCCTCCTGGCGGCCGGCTTCAGCAGCGATGGCCTTGGCCAGTTCGGGGTCGTAGGTTTCCAGTCGGACATCGCGCGAGAACATTCGAAGCTCCGGGGCAGCTGTTGGCCAGTAGGGTCGCCGATTGTAAGCCCCTGCCGCACGGGTGACCAACCGCGCCGCCAGCACGGCCCGTGCACCCATACCGCGCACATGACAAAGGCGCACCCGAAGATGCGCCTTTGCGTGATGACTGCCCCGACGGCCGGTCGCGGCCGGGAATGAACCGGTGGCCGCGCCGAGTTAGTTGTTGAGCACCAGGTCGGCAATGATGCCGGTGGCGATAGCCACCAACAGCAGATTGCCGCGGTCGTCGCGCTGCCAGCGGTAGCCGTACGGCGGGCGGCGCAGGTCGTAGCGGTCGTAATCGTTCACCACATAGACCGGACCGTGGTAGCGCTGACCACGGGCCCAGTACGGACGCGGCGGCGGGCCGGCGCGGTAGTACGCGGGGCGGTCGTAGACATAGACACGATTGCGGTCGTAGCGGCGGTCCTGGTAGCGGGCATCGCGGTAGCCCTCGCGATAGCCATTGCTGTAGTAGGGGCGGTCCTGGCGCCACTCGCGACGGTCGTCACGGCGGGCGTCGCGCCAGTCCCTTCGATGGTCGGGGCCATGGTGGCGATCAAAGCCGCGGCGATCGTGGTCGCGGTCCCAATCCCCGGCGAACGCAGCAGGTGCGAAGGCACCCAGCGCCAGGATGGAGGAAAGCACAACGGTAACGATGCGTTTGCGGTTCATGACAGTTCCTGTTCGCGGTGTCGTAATTTCATTAAGGGGCGGACCGCCTTAACGCATTCTTGCTGGAATCGATTACGAAAAAGCCTATTCAGGTCGAAAGTAAGGTGCCGTTTAACTGCAGGGGCGCTGCCGCGACCCAAGCCACTTGCCCGTATAATTGGCGCAACCCCTTTTCCGCTGCCTCCGGCCTCGGCCGGCGGGCTGCCTGCGTCCACGGAGCCCCCATGTCGCAATACATCTACACCATGAACCGCGTCAGCAAGGTGGTCCCACCCAAGCGGCAGATCATCAAGGACATCTCGCTGAGCTTCTTCCCGGGCGCCAAGATCGGCCTGCTGGGCCTGAACGGCGCGGGCAAGTCCACAGTACTGAAGATCATGGCCGGCGTGGACACCGACTTCGAAGGCGAGGCACGCCCGCAGCCGGGCATCAAGGTCGGCTACCTGGCGCAAGAACCGCAGCTCAATCCCGAGCACACCGTGCGCGAGGCGGTGGAAGAAGGCGTGGGCGACGTGCTGCAGGCCCAGGCCGCGCTGGATGCGGTGTATCTGGCCTATGCCGAGGAAGGCGCCGATTTCGACGCGCTGGCCAAGGAACAGGAACGCCTGGAAGCGATCCTGGCCGCCGGCGATGCGCACACCCTGGAAAACCAGCTGGACGTGGCCGCCGATGCGCTGCGCCTGCCGCCGTGGGACGCCATCGTCGGCAAGCTCTCCGGTGGCGAAAAGCGTCGCGTGGCGCTGTGCCGGCTGCTGCTGCAAAAGCCGGACATGCTGCTGCTCGACGAACCCACCAACCACCTGGACGCCGAGTCGGTGGAATGGCTGGAGCAGTTTCTGGCGCGCTACACCGGCACCGTGGTGGCGGTGACGCATGATCGCTACTTCCTGGACAACGCCGCCGAGTGGATTCTGGAACTGGACCGCGGCCGCGGCATTCCGTGGAAGGGCAACTACACCGACTGGCTGACCCAGAAGGACGAGCGCCTCAAGCAGGAAGACAACCAGGAGAAGTCCCGCCAGAAGGCGATCCAGAAGGAACTGGAATGGTCGCGCCAGAACGCCAAGGGCGGCCGCACCAAGGGCAAGGCACGTCTGGCCCGCCTGGAAGAGCTGCAATCGGTCGATTACCAGAAGCGCAACGAAACCAACGAGATCTTCATCCCGCCGGGCGAACGCCTGGGCAACGCGGTGATGGAGTTCAAGAACGTGTCCAAGAAGTTCGGCGACCGCCTGTTGATCGACAACCTGTCGATGATCGTGCCGCCGGGCGCCATCGTCGGCATCATCGGCCCCAACGGTGCCGGCAAGTCGACCCTGTTCAAGATGATTACCGGCCAAGAAAAGCCGGACTCCGGCGAGATCGTGGTCGGACCGACCGTGCAGCTGTCGTACGTGGACCAGAGCCGCGACGCGCTGGAAGGCAACCACAATGTATTCCAGGAAATCGCTGGCGGCCTGGACATCCTCAACATCAACGGCATCGAGATCCAGTCGCGCGCCTACATCGGCCGCTTCAACTTCAAGGGCCAGGACCAGCAGAAGATGGTCGGTTCGCTGTCCGGTGGTGAGCGCGGTCGTCTGCACATGGCCAAGACCCTGCTGCAGGGCGGCAACGTACTGCTGCTCGACGAACCGTCAAACGACCTGGACATCGAAACCCTGCGTGCGCTGGAAGATGCGTTGCTGGAATTCCCTGGCAACACCTTCGTGATCTCGCATGACCGCTGGTTCCTGGACCGCATCGCCACCCACATCCTCGCCTTCGAAGGCGATTCGCACGTGGAGTTCTTCCAGGGCAACTATCGCGAGTATGAAGAAGACAAGCGCCGCCGCATGGGCGACGACGCCGGCCCCAAGCGCCTGCGCTTCAAGGCGTTGAAGTAAGTCGTCGTCGGAGGAGAAAAAAGGGCGCCGAAAGGCGCCTTTTTTTCTGCGACGTCAGCGGACGGGTGCTTGGCTGTTAGCTGATGGCTGCTATCGCCGTCCACCTGCGCCTGTGCAGTCGCCCGTTCGCGCGTCGACGGCATGCTCACTTGCGCTGCACTACCGTGCCGGCGTCATCCATCTGAGCCTTGCACATGCCTGTCAGCTATTCGATCAGCCTGCCCGATCCCAAGCTCGCCCGTGGCAGCGCGCCGTCGGTGAGCTTCACCGCCAATGGCGCCGAAGCCTTTGCCGAGCAATTGCAGGCGGCGCTGCGCGACCCGGCCTGGTTCGATCGTTGGCGCCAACTGCAGGCTGACCCGGACGAGGTGGACCCCAGCCTTGGCATTACCGACCCGGCCGCCACGGTCACCGGCAAGCAGCACGACCTGCACATCGACCTGGTCGCCACCACCAGTCTCCCGGGGGAGCTTTTCAAGCAGCGCATGCAGGCACTGGCAGGCTCGCACTGGCAAATGCGCGACGTTCGCTGAAGCTGCATCGCCACGCGCCCTGCGTGGCAGGCTGGTTACGCCGTCGTCCCTGCGCGGCGTGGCCATCGCCATTTCAGATTCACCGCCAGCGTGCCGACCACGATCAGCGTCAGGCCCAGCCACTGCAGCGGCACCAAGGCGTGGCCGTAGAGCAGGTAATCCAGCAGCAGCGTGACCAACGGGTACACAAACGCCAACACGGCGATCGTGGCCACGTGCAGATGGCGATACGACGAATAGAACAGCACGTACACCACGCCGCTGTGGATCACGCCCAACCCGACCAGCCAGACCCAATGCAGCCCTGGATGCAGCGCCGCACTGCTGGAGAAGCCGGCCAACAGCAGCGTGCCGACCCAGCACTGCACGGTCACGACCGCCAGCGGGCGCTCGCGGCTGATGCGACGCGACATCAGCAGCGATGCGCCGCACAGCAAGGCTGCCAGCAGGGTCAGGGCGATGCCGAGCAGATAGCCGCGATCGACCGCCTGCCACAGCCGCGCCGGATCGGCGGAGCACGCCACCCCGACGAATGCCAGCAGCGTCCAGCCCAGATCCGCGCGCCACGTACGCTCGCCCTGTAAGACCGCCGCCAGGATGAGCATGACGAACGGGAACACGTGATAGACCATCGTCGCCACGCCGATCGACGAGCGCGCCATGCCGGCGAACAATGCCACCCAGTTGAGCACCAGCAATACTCCGCTGATGGTCGCATCGCGCAGCAATGCGCGCTCCTGCCACAGACCCCGCAACTGGCCGCCGAACACACCGCACACGGTGAGAAACAGCGCACCGAACAGGCAGCGATAGAACACGGCGGTGACTGGGTCCTGGCGGCTTTCATGCACGAACACACCGACCGAGCCGATCAGCACTTCGGCCACCAGCAATTGCCAGACGGCACGGCGCGCTGCGCTGGTAGCCACGGCGACGGCCGCGCTCACAACGCGATCGTCCCATGCAGGTATTGCACTGCGCTGCCGCGCACATAGACATGCGGCCCTTCGACCCGGCAGCCAAGCTCGCCGCCACGCGTTGAAGCTTGCAGCGCGGTCAGCTGCGCTTTGCCCAGGGTCTGCGCCCACAACGGCGCCAATGCCGCATGGATGGAGCCGGTCACTGGATCTTCGGCGCCGCCATTGGCCGGCCAGAAATAACGCGATACGAAATCGTGGCCGCTGCCGGGCGCGGTCACCGCAACATCCCGTGGCGCCAACGCCAGCATGCGCGTCAGATCCGGCACCACCGCGCGCACCTGGCGCTCGTCCGCGTACACCGCGATGTACGCCTGCCGGTTGGCGTAGACCGTCTGCGGCGCGATCGACAAGGCATCGAGCAGGGCCTGCGGTACCGCTGCCACCAAGGCCGGCGCCTGCTTCGGAAAGCGCATCTCGAAGCTGCCGTCGGCGAGCCGTTCCACACCCAGTTCGCCGACCGCGGCCGCACGCAAACGCAGCGGGAACGGTGCGAGTTGCTGGGTGGCGATCACGAACGCGCTGGCCAGCGTCGCGTGACCGCAGAAGCCGACCTCCTTCAGCGGCGAGAACCAGCGGATCGCGAACACGCCATCGGCATCGCGTACAAAGAATGCCGTCTCCGACAGGTTGTTTTCGCTGGCGATGGCCTGCATCAGCGGATCCGGCAACCAGGCCTGCAGCGGCACCACCGCAGCCGGATTGCCCTTGAAGCGGAGCGTGGTGAACGCATCGATGACGAACACGGAAAGCGGCATGACCGGCCTCGCACACAACGGGAACGCCAACACGCGGGCCGGCACAGCAGCAGTGTGCAGCGCTGCCCCTGACCAGTACAGATTCAGATACGCTACAAATCAACCAGTACAGATGAGGCGCCTTCAATGCTCTTGTACGAATCGCTCGCCATGCGGCTGCGCGAGCAGATCGAGCGTGGCACGTTGCGCGCCGGCGAGCGCCTGCCCTCGATCCGGCAGTTGGCCGCCAATCACGGCATCAGCGCGGCCACGGCGGTGCAGGCGTGTCTGCAACTCGAGCGCGAAGGACGCGTACAGGCGCGGCCGCGCGCGGGCTACTTCGTGCGCGCCACGGCCGTTGCATCGCCTGCCGCGCTAGCTGCGCCGCGTCGACGCACGCCTGGCATGGTCGATCATCCGGCATTGCAGCGCGTGCTAGATACCGTGGCGCGCACCGACCTGTTGCCGCTGCACACCGCCACTCCTGCGCCTGCCCTGTTACCCGCCGCGCACCTGGCCGCCGCATTGTCGCGTCAGTTGCGGCGCCAGCGCACTGCCGCACTGGATTACGCGCCACCGCAAGGTCATGCCGCGCTGCGGCGGCAAATCGCACAACGCTACGCGCATTGCGCCACCAGCGTGACTGCGGACGAAGTGGTGATCACCGCCGGCGCGATGGAAGCCATCAGTTTGGCGTTGCGCACACTCACCATGCCCGGCGATGTCGTTTTGGTGGAAACTCCCACGTATCACGGCATCTTGCAGGCGATGGCCGCATTGCGCCTCAAGGTGCTGGAGGTGCCCAACCGCAGCGGCCAGGGGATCGATATCGCGCGCCTGGAGTCGCTACTGCAACGCACGAAGGTGCGCGCTGCCGTGCTGGTACCCAATTTCAATAATCCAATTGGAAGCCTTACCCCCGACAGCGCCAAGCGCGCCCTGCTCGACAGCTGCGCGCGACATGGCACGGTGATGATCGAAGACGATATCTACGGCGAGCTCGATTGGTCGGGCCAGCGCCCACGTCCGCTGCGCCACTTCGATACACATGCCAACGTGATCACCTGCGGCTCGTTCTCCAAGGTGCTGGCCCCGGGCCTGCGCGTGGGCTGGTTGCTCGGGGGCGACTGGACCGACGCACTGGTGCGCGCCAAGTATTTTTCCACGGTTGGCAGTGCCAGCCTGCCACAACTGGCGCTGGCCGATTACCTGACGCATCACGATCTGGAACGCCACCTGCGCAAGCTGCGCCGCACACTGGCCGACAACGGGCAACGCCTGCGCGATGCGATCGTGCGGCACTGGCCAACAGGCACGCGTGTCGGCGACCCCGCTGGCGGATTGTCGCTCTGGCTGCAATTGCCCGAAGGCGGCAGCGGCCAGGCGTTGTTCGAAGCCGCATTGGCCGAACGCATCGGCACCTCGCCCGGGCATTTGTATTCCAGCCGTGGCGACTACGCCGATCACCTGCGCCTGAGCTGCGGCCAGCCGTGGAGTGACACCCTGGAAGCGGCAATGCGCCGGCTGGGCAAACTGGCTGCACGATGACCGCGTTGAAACGCCGCCTGCGGACGTTCACAGGCATCGCGCAGGTGGCTGGTTCGCACCGACACTGCGTTGTCCATCAAACTGCGTTGTCGATCAATACGCGACTGCTGCAAAGGGCCGCGCTCAGCGGACTGGCAGAACGACTGCACTCGCCGCCAGGCGGCTGTGGCCGGTACTCGGTGCGGCGTGCATCAAGCTTACATTCTGTCGCCCAAACGCGCCCCATGCGGAGGTGACGACGACTCGCAAGGTTCTGGCAGCCGCTCCAAAACAGATCCACGTTGCAAAAAACTCCTGGCATCCCAGCGCGCGCGATCGACGCTTTTGATCGGCAGCCACTGGTAAGGCGTCGTTTCGCCAGCCAGCACCGGCAACACAATGCCCGGCGTGATCATCGCAGCAAAACCCGGAGCCAGCAGTTCGGCAAGCGCGGCGATGAGATAGCCAGGGTGCGGCAGCGTACAGGCGCAGCCGATGTGTATGTCATGCAACTCCCAGCTGCGCTGCGCGTCTTCAGGCCATACATGCAAGCGCCTGCACTCACCCACGCAACGCCGCAGCGTGATGCGCAATGTGCTCGCCGATGAAGCTGGAAATGAAGTAGTAACTGTGGTCATAACCGGGCTGCAACCGCACCGTCACCGGGTAGCCGGCGGCCTTGGCAGCGTCTTCGAATAGCGCGGTTCTCAGCTGGTTTTGCAGAAATTCGTCCGCATCGCCCTGATCGATCAGCAGCGGCAAACGCTCCTGAGCGTCGGCAATCAATGCGGTGGCATCGTAGGCTTTCCAGGTCGCACGGTCGTTGCCCAGATACTGGCCAAATGCTTTCTCGCCCCACGGCACCTGGCTGGGCGCCACGATCGGCGAAAACGCCGACACGCTGCGGTAACGGCCCGGGTTCTTCAGTGCGATGGTCAAGGCGCCGTGCCCACCCATCGAATGGCCACTGATCGCACGCGCACCGGTGGTGGCGAAGGTCGCTTCGATCAACGCCGGCAATTCGTTCACCACGTAATCGTACATGCGGTAATGCGCCGCCCACGGCGCCTGCGTGGCATCGACGTAGAAGCCGGCGCCCTTGCCGATGTCGTAACCGTCCGCATCCGCCACATCCTCGCCCCGTGGGCTGGTGTCGGGCGCAACCAGGATCACGCCATGATCGGCCGCATAGCGCTGCGCGCCGGCCTTGCTGATGAAATTCTGTTCGGTGCAGGTCAGACCGCTCAACCAGTACAGCACCGGCAACGGGCCGTCGGCGGCTTGCGGCGGCAGGTAAACGCCCACCTGCATGCTGCAGTTCAAGGTGTGCGACGGATGCCGATAGACATCCTGCCAGCCGCCGAAGCAGGCGCGGTGTTCGATACGTTCCATGAGATTCCTTACGAAGAGAAAACCCTGCAGCCGGATCGCCGGTTGCAGGGTTGGACCATCAATGCAACAGACCCTTCTTGCGTGCCACATGGGCCGACAGGGCATCCATCAACGTTGGGGAAAGGCAGTCGTAGGCTGGCAACCCCAGTTCGGTCAGGCGCGCGCGTACGCCATCCATCTGCTCCGGGGGCGTGCCGGTTTCGATGATCGACGAGACGAACGCGGCAAAGCCCGGTGCCGACCAGCCCTGTTGTTTCGACAACTCGGTGTGCACGAAATCCAGACCGTAGAACGCATGGTCCTTGTTTTCGATCCGCCCATACAGGTGTACGCCGCAACCGGTGCACGCATGGCGCTGGATCGTCGCGCTTTCGTCGACGATCTTCAGCTTTTCCTGGTGGGCGGTGACCTTGACGTTGTCGCGCGGAACCACCGCCACGACCGAGAACTTCGCGCCATCGGGTTTCCAGCATTTACTGCAACCGCAAGCATGGTTATGCGCGGTCTGCGCAGACACCTCGACGGTCACCTTGTCGTTGGCGCAGAGGCATTCAAGCGTGCCGCCTTGAAAATTTTCTGCACCGCCTCGCGCAACACCATCATCTACCGAAGGATGAATCGACACGTTAGTCATCACGCTCCTCCCGGAGTGTCGGGTACCACGTGCGCGGAAGCGGCCGCGCGCCGCTCCTGGCCGCCTGGTCAGAAATGGATCACGGTACGGATCGACTTGCCCTCGTGCATCAGGTGGAAGGCCTCGTTGATCTCTTCCAACGGCATGGTATGGGTGATGAATGGGTCCAGGTCGATCTCGCCCTTCATCGACTGCTCCACCATGCCCGGCAATTGCGTACGTCCCTTGACGCCACCGAAGGCGCTGCCGCGCCATACGCGGCCAGTCACCAGCTGGAAGGGACGCGTGCTGATTTCCTGGCCGGCGCCAGCCACGCCGATGATGACGCTCTCGCCCCAGCCCTTGTGGCAACACTCCAGCGCCGAACGCATCACATTGACGTTGCCGATGCATTCGAAGCTGAAGTCCACGCCGCCATCGGTCAACTCGACGATGACCTCCTGAATCGGCTTGTCGTAGTCCTTGGGGTTGATGCAGTCGGTGGCACCCATGCTGCGCGCCAGATCGAACTTGCCCGGATTGGTGTCGATGGCCAGGATGCGCCCGGCCTTGGCCTGTACCGCGCCCTGGATCACCGCAAGACCGATGCCGCCCAGGCCGAAAACGGCAACACTCTCGCCGGGCTTGACCTTGGCGGTGTTGTGCACTGCGCCGATACCGGTAGTGACGCCGCAGCCGAGCAGGCAGACCTTCTCCAGCGGTGCCTCCGGGTTGACCACGGCCAGCGAAATTTCCGGCACGACGGTGTATTCGCTGAAGGTGCTGCAGCCCATGTAGTGATAAATCGGCTCGCCGTTGTAGGAGAAGCGCGTGGTGCCGTCGGGCATCAGGCCCTTGCCCTGGGTGGCGCGCACGGCCTGGCACAGGTTGGTCTTGCCGGACAGACAGAATTTGCACTTGCGGCATTCGGCCGTGTAGAGCGGGATCACGTGATCGCCAACCTTGACGCTGGTCACGCCTTCGCCGACCTGTTCGACGATGCCGCCGCCTTCATGCCCGAGCACCGACGGGAAGATGCCTTCCGGGTCGTCGCCAGACAGCGTGAAGGCATCGGTGTGGCACACGCCGGTGTGGGTGATGCGGACCAGCACTTCCCCGGCTTTCGGCGGCGCGACGTCGATTTCGACGATTTCCAGCGGCTTGCCGGGCCCAAATGCGACTGCTGCACGGGATTTCATGGGATGACGCTCCTGACGATGAGGTTCGAGGACGGGGGGCGCGACCAGCGCCGACCCGGTGGGAGTTCTATTTGAGGTAGGACCGGACCAGGCCCAGCAAGTCCTGCACCCGTTCGGCGCGTTGCGCATCGGATGCGGCGGCGTGCCCGAAATCTTCGCGGATATGCGCTTCAAGCACCTGCGACATCAGTCCGTTCACGGCACCCCGAATCGCGGCGATCTGCTGCAAGACCGGAGCGCAGTCTGCGCCCGCCTGCAGCGCCCGCTCCAGCGCGTCGCATTGCCCGCGCAACCGGCGCACACGCGCCAGCGCTCGCTTTTTCTCGTGCGGCGAATGCGGCATGGCGGCTCCAGCGAAATACTGGGGGGCAGTATATGGATTGTTTCGAAAAAAGCTATGCCCGGCGGCCTGCTGACGGTCGTCTTGTTGAGTGCGATCACCGCCCCTCGTTGGCATCTGGGGCGATGCGCGAGTTGCCCGCTGGCAGCACATGGGTGAAGAGGCCACCTGTAGCCGCAGTGCAGCACGCACATTGCGCAGAGGTGGCGACACCTCGCACGCCGCAGACGCGAGACACCCGGCACAACGATGGCTGCGGGCCATACCCCAACACCTGAACCTTCGATCATCGCTACCGTTGCCGACCGCCGACGTGGCGTCCCCGCATCAGCGCAGGGGCTGGAACGGCGGTAGCGGTAGCGGTAGCGGTAGCGGTGGCGGTAGCGGTAGCGGTGGCGGTGGCGGTAGCGGTAGCGGTAGCGGTAGCGGTGGCGGTGACGGTGGCGGCGGAGCAAATCCTGCGGCATCCAGGCATTCCGCCAGCAGGTCGGGCGGCAGGTCCGGCGAAGGCGCCTGCGGGAACGGCGCTGCGATGCCTTCGGCGGTAGCGCATGCCTGCAACGCTGCATCGAATTCCGAATCGTCTGGCGGCAGGCCGGGCGGTCCATCTGCTGCATCCGGTGCGTCGAATGCGTCGCCATCGAAGGGCGGCGGCGGCGGCGGTGCGACACCCCTGTGCACCAGGCAGCCGTCGACGCTTCCCCGATCTTGCCGCTCCGGCGCAGCGCGGCGCGCGACGTCGGCAGGCAGCGTTGGGACCACATCGTGTTCCGGCGCACAAGCCGGTAACGCATCGATGTTTCTTGTACCCGGCGGTGGCGGTGGCGGCTCACGATGCGCGTAGGGAACAGGCGCATGATGCGCAGCACCGCAGAAATTCGCACAACCTGCCAGGTTGAGCGCTGCGAGCATTGCAGTGGTAACGACAAGGCGTGGTGGTGCGTGGACCATCGTGATCTCCCTGGCTGGATGGCACATCTGCGCACGGCATGCAGACGGCGGACGCGGGCTGGGCCGCGCTCGTCCGGGAAGCGTTGCAGCTGACTGTGCTGCGCATTTGCCACCGCGCGCCGCGCACCGGCGAGGATTGGCGCTTGTCGGCATGCGCAGCGCAAATGCAACGTGCGTGCAACGCATGCTTCGGCTGACGCATTGGAAGATGCAGCTGGTCCGACCGTGGCGACGCGGGTGCTGTCGCTGTCAGTTCTCGACGGCAGCCGGCGCCGCGGCGACCGCCGCGTCCACTGCATGCTCCGGTAGCGAGGCCAGCACCGCAGCGCGAAAGCGCGCGGCAAATGCCGCATCGTTGGCCTGGTAGAACGCGCGCGCGTTGGCCGACAACTGGTCCAGTTGGGCCTGTGGCAATGCCAGGGCTGTTTCCACTGCCTGTGCGATGCCTGCCGCGTCCACGTAGTAATACGATGCCAGACGGCGCTGACGCACCTCGGCCACCGGAATCAGCACCCCATGTTCGGGCCTGATCAACTTGTTCATCGGTTCGCCGTCGGTCGCCAGCGTCACCGCGCCCACGCTTAGCGCTTCCATCAGATAATGCCCGAACCCTTCGGCCTCTGAGGGGCATATATGGAACAGATGCGCGTTCTGCATGCGGCGAAGTTCGGCATCGTCCAGATACCCCACGCGGTGGTCGATGTTCGGGGCCACGACCGGCTTGCCGGCGGTGCGCGGGTTCTGCACCACCGTCAGCAGCGGCCACTCCGGATGCCGCTGCCAGGTGTCCAGCAATACGCGCGTGCCCTTGGCGGTACTGCGCCCGGCCAGGTGGAAGAAAGCGCGCTGACGAAACACGCGTGCGTCGTACCGATCCGGGCTGGTGAAGCCAATGAAGCGTGTGGCACACCCGAGGCTGCGGAAGATTCGCTCGGCATGGTGGGTCTTGCACAGCACAGCACCGCATCGAAGCGCGGCAGCAATGGCAGCCACTTGGGCAGCAGCCACTCCGGGTTGGGCACCAGCAGGTTGATCTGCCCCAGCGGCAGGCAGCGCTTGTACACGCGCTCGGAAAAGATCTGCAGCGGCACCCGCCCGAACAGCATGCGGCTGGCCCACAGGCGCGCCTCGCTCCCAGTGTCGTGCAGGCGTTGACTGGTGAATCCCACTTCCTGCACCGGCACGCCGCCAGCGCGCAGCGTGTTGGCCATCAGCACCATGTCGCGGGTCAGCCCCACGCCGTTGTCGCGACTGATCACCCGCATCATTGGAAATGCCTTGTCATGCACGCACGCGCCAGTACAACGGCATAGTGTCGATGCCGTGGCTTCCTGCGCGATATCCTGGTCTGTCATGGTGCGTTACACGTGTGCCAATGGTTGACAAATTCGATCATTATGATGCGTGCTCCAGCCCTGCAATTGCGAGCACCATGTATCCGGCAGCCACCACCTTGCGCGGGCCAAGCGCCGCGCCACAGACGATGATCCCTATGGACCTGCAACAACCCTGCGTTCTCGTGGTCGACGACGACCCGGACCTGCGCAAGCTGATCGGCGAATTTCTGAGCGCCCACGGCTACCAGGTGGATATGGCCGAAAACGTGGCGGAGATGCGCTCTGTCATGGCGCAGCGCCGCCCGGACCTCATCGTACTCGACGTGATGATGCCGGGAGAAGATGGGCTGAGTGCAGCGCGCGCCCTGGCCAGCGAGCGCGGTTCACCTGCGGTCATCATGCTCAGCGCGCTGGGTAACGACACCGACCGCATCATCGGCCTGGAAGTCGGCGCCGACGATTACCTCGCCAAGCCCTGCAATCCGCGCGAATTGCTGGCGCGTGTGCGCGCCCTGCTGCGGCGCAGCCAGGCCAGCAACGAACAGGCCGACCAGCGCGGAAACGTCTACGAATTCGCCGGCTGGCGGCTGGACGTGGTACGCCGCGACCTGCGCGACCCCACCGGCATCTTCATCAATCTGTCCGACGGCGAGTTCGCGCTGCTGCGCACCTTCGTCGAACACCCGCAGCGCGTGCTCAGCCGCGACCAGTTGCTGGACTACGCCCGTGGCCGCGACACCGACGTCTACGACCGCGCCATCGACAGCCAGATCAGCCGCCTGCGCCGCAAAATCAATGAGCGCGTCCATACCGAATTGATTCGCACCGTACGCAACGAAGGCTACATGCTCCTGCCGAGCGTCTCGCGCCTGTGAGCAAACCGGCACGGCGCGGGCTGTCGATCTTTGCGCGGACCTTTGTATTGTTGGCGGTGGCCCTGCTCACCGCCCAGGCGGTGGGCATCGCCCTGCTGGTGATGCGTACCCCCGTCTACGAGCCTCCCGTCCATCCGCCGGAAGTGGTGGCGCTGCTCTCCACCCGCATGCCGGCCGGCACCCAGACCCTGAAAGTGCACGAATCGGCGCAAGCCCCGGTGCCGCCGACAGGCCAGGTGCGCGACCCCTTCGCTGAAATGCTGCTTGCGCACTGGCTGGATGTGCCCGAACGCCAGGTGCGGTTCTATCGCAACGCCAATGATCGTGAAGGCCCGCAGCCAGGCATGCTGCCGCCGCAGCGATGGTCCAACCGGGACCACGCGGGCGACGGCGGTGGCGGGGCGCACGAACGCCTTGGCACGCAGCCTCTGCCGCCGTTTCCGGACGACTGGCCGCGCGACAGCCACCCCGCTGCGCTGCCCGGCGACGGGCTGCGGCCGGACGAGTTACCCGGCGCCTGGGAAAGCGAGCGCCTGACCCCCGGCGTACCGCTGCTGGACGGGTTCACCGCCGCCCTGCAACAGTCCGATGGCCGTTGGCGTACGGTGGAATCGCCGCGTCGACGCCTCTCGGGCGAGTTCAAGACCCATGTCGTGCTGCTGTTCCTGGCCGGCCTGCTGGCCAACGTGCCACTGGCATGGTGGTTTTCGCGCGCGCTGTCGGCACCGATCAAGCGCTTTGCCGAGGCTGCCGACCGCCTGGGCCGTAATCCCGATGCCGCGGCCCTGCAACGCAGCGGCCCGCCGGAAATCGTGCGCGCGGCCGATTCGTTCAACGCGATGCAGGCGCGCCTGAACCGCCTGATCAACGAACGCACGCACATGGTCGCAGCGATTGCGCACGACTTGCGCACGCCGCTGGCGCGGCTGTCGTTTCGTCTGGATGGCCTGCAACCACCGCTGCGCGACAAGGCGCTGGCCGATATCAACGAGATGAAGGCGATGATTTCCGCAGCGCTGGACTTCATCCAGAACGACCGTCATCGCGGCGAACGCGCGCCGCTGGATCTGCGCTTGCTGGTGGAGAGCGTGGTCGACAACGCCACCGACATCGGCGCCGACGCCGAGCTGCTGCCCGGCCCGGAAATCACCCTGGACGGCGACCCGCTGGCATTGCGCCGCGCCGTCATGAATCTGCTCGAAAACGCGTTGAAATACGGCAAGCGCGCCCGTCTGCAACTGCAGCGCGACGGCGAGGACGGCGTGTTGTGGATCGACGACGACGGCCCCGGCATCGATCCCACCCAGCGCGAACAATTGTTGCTGCCGTTCGTGCGTGGCGAGTCCTCGCGCAATCGCGACACCGGCGGCATCGGGCTGGGCTTGTCGGTGGCGCACAGCATCGTGCTGGCGCACGGCGGCGACCTACGTCTGGACAATCGGCCGCGTGGCGGATTGCGCGTGACCGTACGACTGCCCTGCATGCCCGAGCGACGCTGACCTGAGATGGAGTGCGGCCGGGCCGCGCAAGCGGCAACTGCGCCGATACGACCCGACACAGCTGTTCCGGCAATGGCCTTGCGCGTCTGGCTACATCGGCTGACGCGGCGACACCGGCGCCACCAGCCATCACCGACGGCCGACGACTGCCAGCGCCAACACGCGCTGGCAACCGGCAAAGGCGCGCTCAGTAAGCGAACTCGCGGAACACGCGGTCGATATCGCCGTTCCATGCGCCGTGATACAGCGCCAGCTTGCGTTCGGCAGCGGTGACGCCGCTTTCGGCGATCTCGGCGATGACATCCAGAAAGCCGGTTTCGTCCTGCCCGTCGCGGTTCAGGCGTGCGCGGCGACGCAGGCCTTCGCGTGCGATGTTGACCGCCTCCACTGCCAGATCGCGCACGGTGCCAGTGCGGAACGGCAGGCCCAGCGCATGCTTGGGCACGCCGTCGCGCAGTGCATGCCGCTCGGTCGGGCTGAAATCCCTGACCAGGTCCCAGGCCGCATCCAGCGCGGTCTGGTCGTACAGCAGGCCGACCCAGAACGCCGACAACGCGCACAACCGATCCCAGGGGCCGGCATCGGCACCGCGCATTTCCAGATACTTCTTCAAACGCACTTCCGGAAATGCGGTGGTCATGTGGTCGGACCAATCGCGCAATGTCGGCAACGCGCCCGGCAGCGCGGGCAGCTTGCCTTGCATGAAATCGCGGAAGCTCTGCCCGCTGGCGTCGTGATACACGCCATCGCGGTAGGAAAAGTACATCGGCACATCGAGCAGGTAATCGACGTAGCGGTCGTAGCCGAAGCCGTCTTCGAACACGAAATCCAGCATGCCGGTGCGATCGGCGTCGGTGTCGGTCCAGATGTGCGAGCGGTAGCTGAGATAGCCGTTCGGCTTGCCGTCGGTGAACGGCGAATCGGCGAACAACGCGGTGGCGATCGGCTGCAACGCCAGCGACACGCGGAACTTCTTCACCATGTCCGCTTCGGTGGCGTAATCCAGGTTGACCTGCACCGTGCAGGTGCGCGTCATCATGTCCAGGCCGAGCGAGCCGACCTTGGGCATGTAGTTCTTCATGATCTGGTAGCGGCCCTTGGGCATCCACGGCATCTGGTCGCGACGCCACTTGGGCTGGAAGCCCATGCCCAGAAAGCCCAGCTGCAACTCGCCGGCGACCTGCGCCACTTCGTCCAGATGGGTGCCGGTTTCCACGCACGTATGGTGCAGGGTTTCCACCGCCGCGCCGGAGAGCTCCAGCTGCCCGGCCGGCTCCAGCGTGACCGATGCGCCGTCGCGCAGCAGCGCGATGGTGCGGCCGTTTTCCTGCACCGGCTCCCAGCCGAAACGGGTCAGCCCGGTCAGCAAGGCCTTGATGCCGCGTGCACCGTCGAAGGTGGGCGCACGCAGGTCATCCAACTGGAAGCCGAACTTCTCGTGCTCGGTGCCGATCCGCCAGTCCGCACTCGGCTTCTCGCCGGAAGCCAGCACCTGGGCCAGCTCCGCACGTTCGGTGATCGGCGTTTCGGCAACGTGGCTAGGACTCGACAAGGGCAGGCTCGCAAACGAAAGGGGTCGGACGATGTGGGGATACTCCCCTGCCACCGCAAGGCCCGCACTATAACCGCAGGGCATGGAAAGAATTGCCGCCATCGGCCAAGTCTGAGATTTCCATCCATGCGCACAGGGTCGCCGACGCCGCAGCAGGCACGGGCGCGACCGCACCGCCGGATGTCGGGCGTCGCCTCGGGCTGCAGCACGCAGGCATGCACCGGGAGGAGATGCACCAGGTTCGCCCCGGCCGCGCACCCGCAATCCTGTAGCATCGCCCAGCCATGACCGCTGCACCCACACCCACCGACACCCTGCTCGCGCAGATGACCAGCCTGATGCACTGCGAGCGCGCAGAAGGCTTCGCCTGCGTGAGCGCGCGGCGCGAACATGGGGCCCGCTCGGTGGATCTGGCCCAGCCGCAGTTCGCGATTCTGCTGCAAGGCCGCCAGCAGGTGAGCAGCGCGACGCAATCGCTGCAGCTGCTGCCGGGCGATCTGTTTCTGGCTACGCGCCGTTGCCGGATCGATATGATCAATACGCCCGACCCGCAGACCGGGCTCTACATGAGCGCGGTGGTCCCTCTCTGCGAACAGGCACTGGCCGCTGAGCGCGCGTTATGGACCGAGCCGCTGCCCGAGGCCGGCGCCGACATTGCACGGCTGCCGGCGATCGATTTCGAGTTGGCGCTGCGGCAATGGCGCGATGCGCTGCAACACGGTCTGTACACCGAAGCACACCTGGCGTTGGCCGCATTGGTCATCAACGTGTGTCGTCGCGGCCACGGCGGCCTGCTGCTGCCGCCGGCACCAGGCATCGCCGAGCAGGTACGCGCGCTGATCGCCGCGCAACCGCAGCGGGGGTGGCGCTCGCGCGATATCGAAGACCGCCTGGGCATCAGTGGCGCCACCTTGCGCCGCCATCTGGCCGCCGAACAACGCTCGCTGCGCGAACTGATCACCGACGCGCGACTGGCGCACGCGATGGGCCTGCTCTACAGCACGCGCTGGCCGCTCAAGACCGTGGCCGCGCGTGCCGGCTATCGCTCTACCCGCAGCTTCAGCCAGCGGTTCCAGCAGCGTTACGGACTGGATCCGGCCAGCATCGGCAATAGCCGCTAGATCGCCGGAGCGAGCGCTTCGCGCAGCGCAATGAGCGAAGCGCGCAGCTCGCTGGCGCCAACATGGCGACATCGCGGCGGTTGCCGCCTGCTCTGGAGTTGCTCATGTCCGTTTCCGCCCTGCGTCGGCTGGCGCCGCTGTTACTCGCCGTCAGCGCCAGCCTCGCGCACGCCGCTGCGCCCACCTCCCCCCACGCACAGGTTCCCGGCTTTTACCTGCAACGTATCGGCAGCCTACGCGTGGCCGCCTTGTTCGACGGTCGCGTGGCATTGACGCGGCAAGAGTTGACGAATGTGGACCCGGCCGAGCGCGACCGTCTGCTCGCGCACGCTTACGTACCCGAAGACGAGAACGGCGTGCAGACTGCAGTCAACGCATACCTGATCCAGGACGGCAGCCACCTCAGCCTGGTCGACACCGGCACCGCGCAGTGCATGGGGCCCGGCCTGGGTCAGGTGCTGAGTCACTTGCGCGCTGCCGGTTACGACCCTGCCCAGGTCGACGATGTGTTGCTGACCCATGCGCATCCGGATCACCTGTGCGGCCTGCTCGATGCGCACGGCGCACCGGCGTTTCCCAACGCCACGGTGTGGCTGTCCGACGCCGATGCCGCGTATTGGCTGGATCCCGCTTCGGAGGCCGATGCCATGCCGATGGTGCGGTTCGCCTTCCCGTTGGCGCGTGCCGCGGTGGCGCCTTATCTGGCCCAGGGTCGGCTGCGCCGTTTCCAGCCCGGCAAGACCGCCTTGCCGGCCGGCATCACGGCTTTGGACAGCCGGGGCCACACGCCCGGCCACGTGTCCTATCGCTTCGACGGCGGCGCCGGCAACACACTGCTGGTGTGGGGCGATGTCCTGCACTATCACGCCGTGCAGTTCGCCCAGCCGGACGCGTCGTTCGAGGCCGACAGCGATCGCACCCAGGCCATCGCCTCACGCCGTCGCCTGCTGGTGCAGGCAGCCGACGGACGCTGGTGGGTGGCCGGCGCGCATCTGCCATTCCCCGGCCTGGGTCATGTGCGCCGCGAGGGCAACGCGTTCGCCTGGGTGCCGACCGAATTCGGCCCGGTGCCGGCGACGCCTTGAAAGGAGGTCGCCAGCGCAGATCGCATCGCCGCCTGATGCGCTGCGACAACCGTCGCAGACCGCGCCGGCGAGGATGGAGCCGGTTCAGCGCATGAGAACCTGGCCGGCGACCGGTCGCAAGGCGAGCCAGTCGCGGCGGCCAGCTCCCTAGGCGCAACCCGGCCAGGCATCGCCCGGCCCCTTTGCCGACCGATGCCGCAACTGAAAACGACGAGCCCTGGCGCGCCGTCCTGAACTGCCTGCCGGGGCGGGCGTCATGGCGCCTGACCCGGTTCCCCCTCCGCTGCAGGCGGTGCACCATCCAGGCCCAGCCAGCCACCGACGATTCCGCGCAGTTCGTCCACGCCCTGGCGCGATTCGCCGGAGTAGGTCTGCACGGTCACGCTGTCGCCAAAACGCGAGGTCACTTCCTTCTTGACCTTCTGCAGGGTCTGCATCTGCTGGCCACGGCCGAGCTTGTCGGCCTTGGTCAGCAACCCGTGTGCGGGCAAGCCGCGTTCGGCGGCATAACCGAGCATCTGCAGGTCGTAATCCTTCAGCGGGTGGCGGATATCCATCACGACCACCAGCCCGCGCAAGGCCTCGCGGGTGCGGAAATAGCGGTCGATGAAGGCCTGCCAGTGCGCCTGCAGATCCTGCGGCACCTTGGCATAGCCATAGCCGGGCAGGTCCACCAGGTAGCGTTCGGGCTGGATCTGGAAGAACACCAGCTGCTGGGTCCGGCCGGGCGTCTTGGACACGCGCGCCAGCGCGTTCTGGCGGGTCAGCGCATTGAGCGCGCTGGATTTTCCGGCGTTGGAGCGGCCGGCAAAGGCCACCTCGTAGCCGCCATCGTCGGGCAATTGCCGGGCGTTGTGGGCGGACAGGTGGTAGCGGGCTTGTTCGATGAGGAGCGACATCCCCTTAGGATCGCACGTTCGGGCCTGGCAGTTTTGCTGCACTGTTCGTTGACCCTGACGCAAAGGCGTGTCGATAATCGAAGCACGCCTGCCACTGCCAGTACCCAACGCGCGCGGGCCGGGTCCATACGGAGCTTTAGCTGATGCGCCATGCTCGTGTGCTAGTCCTCGCCGTCCTCGCCGCCCTCGCCGTCCCGGTCATTGCGGCCGTGGCGTTTGCGCAATCGGCAGTCACGCCGATTCCCGATCCGCCGCCGGTGCGCGTTGCGCCGCTGGAGGTGGACCTGGCCAAGACCACCTGGGGAGATGCCAAGGCCGGCCAGACCAAGGCAGCTGCCTGCGCAGCCTGCCATGGGCCGGACGGCAATCCGGCAGTGGCGATGTACCCGCGCATTGCCGGGCAGACCGAGCGCTACGTGGCGCACCAGGTGGCGCTGATTGCCAGCGGCGAGCGCAACACCGGCATGTCGGCGGTGATGGTGCCCTTCGTCAAGGACCTCACCGCACAGGACATGCGCGATCTGGGCGCCTATTTCGCCACCCAGAAGGCCTCTGCCGGCGTCGCCGACGACGCGGCGATCGCCGAGGGCCCCTACCAGGGCATGAAGTTCTACGAGGTCGGCGAAAAGCTCTACCGCGGCGGCGACATCGCCCGCGGCGTGCCGGCCTGCATGGCCTGCCATGGGCCGTCCGGTGGCGGCAATCCGGGCCCGGCCTATCCGCGCCTGGGCGGACAGCACGCCGAGTACGTGGCGCGACGCCTGAAGGAGTACCAGGCCGGCACCACCCAGGAGCGCAATCCGGCGCTGTTCAATATCATGGCGCAGGTGGCGCATCCGCTGACCGAGCAGGAGATCCAGGCGCTGGCCAGCTACCTGCAAGGCCTGCATGATCGTGCCGATGACGCAGCAGCGGCGCAGCCGCCTGCAGGAGCGCCCGCACGTTCGTGAGCTGATCCCTGCCGTCGTAACACCGCTTCACGACGCCGGTCCCGCGACCGGCGTCGTCGTTTACCGCTCGCCCCTCGCCCCCCCACGGAGCCCGCATGAAATTGCTTTCCCGTCTGCCCCTGCTGTTGTTGTTGCTGTTGCCGCTGGTGGCCTGCGCCGCCGACAAGAAAGCCCCGCCGGTCGAAGGCGAGGACTACACCCTGATCGACGGCGGCCAGCCGTACGCCCCGCTGGCCGGCAAGGTCGAAGTGACCGAAGTCTTCGGCTACACCTGTCCGCACTGCGCGCATTTCGAACCGGTGCTGGAAGCCTGGGTGGCCAAGCAGCCGGCGTATGTGCGCTTCACCCCGGTGCCGGCGGCCTTTGGTGGCTTCTGGGACGCGTTTGCACGCGCCTACTTCGCCGCCGACATCCTGGGCGTAGCCAAGCGCAGTCACCGCGCCATGTTCGACGCCATCCATGAAAAGCAGACCGTGCCCACCCAGAACGTGGCGCCGGAAGAACTGGCCGCGTTCTACGCCAGTTACGGCATTCCGCAGCAGCGTTTCATCGAGACCTACAAGAGCGAGGCGGTGGATGCCAAGCTCAAGGCCGCGCGCGAGTTCGCGCTGCGCAGCAAGATCCCCGGCACTCCGGCCATCATCGTCAACGGCCGCTACCTGATCGGCGCACGCAATTACCCGGACATGCTGCGCATTGCCGACTACCTGATCGCCCGCGAGCACGCCGCGCCGGCCAAGCGCTGAACCGCATAACCGCCAGCGACGGCCGCGCGTGGCATCATGCGCCCCGCGGCCGTCCGGCCCTTTTCTCGCCCCACGCTGGAGATCCAATCCGATGAAGACCCGCTTCGCCCTGACGCTGATGGCGCTGTTGCCGATCCTGGTCGCCTGCAAGGCACAGGACGGTTCGTCCGATACCGCACCTGCCGCCACCACCCCAGCTGCCGAAACGGCGCCCGCCCCTGCTGCCGCTACCCCGGCCGCAGACCCCGCCGCTCCGCCTGCAGTCGGCGAAAGCGCCACCACTCCGCCGCCTGCCGCGCCCAGCGCTGCCCCGCGCGCGCCCAATGGCCCCGAGCCGGTCGCCGGCACCGATTATCTGGACATCGACGGTGGCCAGCCCTATCAGCAGGCCGCCGGCAAGATCGAAGTGGCCGAAGTCTTCGGCTACGTCTGCCCTGCCTGCAACGCGTTCCAGCCGCTGATCGGGCCATGGAAGGCGGGTCTGCCGTCGGACGTGCATTTCGTCTATGTGCCGGCCATGTTCGGTGGCCCGTGGGATGACTACGGCCGCGCCTTCTATGCTGCCGAAACGCTGGGCGTGCAGGAAAAGACCCATGAAGCCTTGTACAAGGCCATCCACGTCGACCAGACCCTCAAGGGCGAGCGTGGCAAGGATTCGGTGCAGGACATCGCCGCGTTCTACGCCAAGTACGGCGTGGACCAGAAGACCTTCGTCGACACCATGAGCAGCTTCGGCGTCTCGGCCAAGACCAACCGCGCCAAGCAGTTCGCCACCCGTAGCAAGATCACCGGCACCCCGTCGCTGATCGTCAACGGCAAGTATCTGGTCAAGGGCCAGAGCTTCCCGGACATGCTGCGCATTGCCGATCACCTGATCGCGCGCGAACGCGCCACGCTGGCCAAGTGAGTCGCGCGAACGCAACGTCGTGAACGCTTCGGACTCGCGCACCCTGCGGGTGCTGACCGCCAACATCCAGGCTGGCTCCAGCACCCGCCGTTACAGCGACTATGTGACGCGTAGCTGGTCGCACGCGTTGCCGCTGGGCAGCAAGCGCACCAGCCTGGACAGCATCGCTAAGCTGGTGGGCGAACGCGACATCGTCGGCCTGCAGGAGGCCGACCCCGGCAGCCTGCGCTCGGGTTTCACCAACCAGACCCACTATCTGGCCGAGCGCGCCGGTTTCGATTACTGGAGCCACCAACCCAACCGTCGCATGGGTGGGGTGGCCTCCAGCGCCAACGGTTTGCTGAGCAAGCTCGAACCGGTGGAAGTACAGGACCATGCCCTGCCCGGCCGCATCGGCGGACGCGGCATCCTGCTGGCGAAATTCGGTGAGGGCCGCGATGGCCTGGCCGTGGCGGTGGCGCACCTGTCGCTGGGCGCCAATTCGCGCATGGCGCAGCTGGCCTTCATCGCCGAACTGTTGTCCGACCATCCCAACGCGATGTTGATGGGCGATTTCAATTGCATGGCCGATCGACCGGAGATGCAGTCGCTCTATCGCCATACCCGTCTGCAACCGCCGAGCTGCGACGTGCACACCTTTCCCAGTTGGCGTCCGGACCGGGCGATCGACCACATCCTGGTCAGCGACAGCCTGGTGATCGAACATACCGAAGCGATTCCGGCCGCGTTTTCAGATCATCTGGCAGTGGGGATGGATATCCGCGTACCAAAGCAATTGCTGCGTTAAGAGCGGCCAACAGAACTCCTGCGCAGCCGCCAGGCGGGGCGCGGCCGATGCTGTAATCGGCTTGTACCACTCGGCCACTCCGGTTCTGAGCGCACCGCCCACACCTACCTAACGACTGCTCACTACGTGTTGTTGGCCGCTCTGAACAACCGGAAAAGTGATGACCGGTTCGCATTGGCGAACTCGACCGCTGACGTCCCCTCGACACCGCCTGTGCGATAACGCAGGCGGTTTTTCGTTGGGAGCGCAGCACGTGATATGCAGCGTATGAGTGTGTCGCCATGAGTGCGACAGCGCCGCACACCTTGCCGGTACGCACCCTGCGCCCGGTGTTCGTGCTGGCAGCCACTGTCGTGTGCACGTTTGCCTTGCTGGTGTCGTTGTTCCCGCTGAAATCAGGACGTGTGCTGCTGGATGCGCAGACCTGGGCGTCGCGCAATGTCGGCTGGTACTACCTGCTGGCGATGACGCTGTATCTGGTGTTCGTGCTAGCCACGGCCCTGTCCAGCTACGGCAACATCAAACTCGGCGCCGATCACGACGAGCCGGAATTCAGTTACCTCTCCTGGGCTGGCATGCTGTTCGCCGCGGGCATCAGCATCACGCTGTTCTTCTTCTGCGTCTCCGAGCCGTTGACGCATTATCTGCAACCGCCCCAGGGTGGTACCGGCAGTGGCGAAGCGTCCGCGCGCCAGGCGATGCAGGTGCTGTTCCTGCATTGGGGCCTGCATGGTTGGGGCGTGTTCGCGCTGACGGCCATGGCGCTGGCGTACTTCGCCTTCCGCCACAACCTGCCGCTGGCGCTGCGCTCGGCGTTGTATCCGCTGATCGGCAAACGCATCAACGGGCCGATCGGCTACACCGTGGATGCGCTGGGCATCGTGGCCACCGTGTTCGGCCTGGGCGCGGACATGGGCTTTGGCGTGCTGCATCTCAACGCCGGCCTGACCACCTTGATGGACGTGCCGCATACGCACTGGGTGCAGGTGGCGCTGATCGTGGCGATGATGGGCGCGGCCATTGTGGTGGCGGTCTCCGGCGTCGAAAAAGGCGTGCGCTGGATGTCGGACATCAACATGCTCCTGGCCATGGCGCTGCTGTTGTTCATGCTGTTCGCCGGCCCGACGCAGTACCTGCTCAATGCGCTGATGCAAAACCTGGGCGACTACCTGGGCAGCGTGGTGAACAAGAGTTTCGACGTATATGCCTATGGTGGCCGCGCCGATTGGCTGGGCAACTGGACGGTGTTCTATTGGGCCTGGTGGATCGGTTGGGCGCCCTTCGTCGGGCTGTTCATCGCGCGCATCTCGCGCGGCCGGACCATTCGCGAATTCGTGCTGGGGGTGTTGCTGATCCCGCTCGGGTTTACGCTGGCATGGCTGTCGATCTTCGGCAACAGCGCGCTGGATCAGCTGCTGCATCACGGCCAGGCAACGTGGGCGCAGCAGGCCATCGACGCGCCGCAGACCGTGCTGTATGCGTTGCTGCAGAGTTACCCGTGGAGCCGCACGGTCATCACGGTCACGGTGGCGATCAGTTTCGTGTTCTTCGTGACCTCCGCCGATTCCGGCACGGTGGTGTTGTCCACGCTCTCCTCTCACGGCGGCGAACCGCACGACGATGGCCCGCGCTGGCTGCGTGTGTTCTGGGGCGTACTCACTGCCGTGGTCACGGCAGGCTTGTTGCTGGCCGGCAGCATGGACGCACTGAAATCGGCGGTGGTGCTGGCCTCGCTGCCATTCTCTGCAGTGCTGCTGCTGATGGCCTGGGGCCTGTCGCGCGCACTCAGCGAAGAATCGCAGCGCAAACGCGCGCAGCTTTACAGCCCCAGCCCGTTGATCGGGCAATCACGCCACCACGGCGGCTGGCGTCAGCGGTTGGGCCAGGCGATGCACTTCCCGGCGCGCGATGAGGTGTATCGCTTCATGCACGACCAGGTGCGCCCGGCCATCGAAGCGGTCACCGCACAGCTGCAAGAGGAAGGTTGGAAGGTAAGCAGCCGCATCGACGACGGCGACATGGAAATCAGCGTCGATCACGGCGAACAGCAGGGTTTCCGCTATCAAATCGTGATGCGTGGGTATCTCACTCCGTCGTTTGCCGCGCAGCGCTTCCGCAACCAGCGCTACTACCGCGCCGAGGTCTACCTGTACGAAGGCAGCCAGGACTACGACCTGGTGGGCTACAGCCGCGAACAGATCATCAACGACATCATCGATCAATACGAACGTCACCTGCAGTTCCTGCATCTCACCCGCTAAAGGTGCGTCGCTGCGGCGACCGTCCCACAGGAGGTTTGTCATGCCACGTTTCCCCGACCGGTTGCTGTATATCGGCGGCCGTTATGTTCCCGCCCGCGGCGGCCACACGTTCGAAGTGGTCAACCCCGCAACCGGCGAGGTGCTGGCCAACGTGCACAACGCCGGCGCCGACGATCTGGACGCCGCCGTCGATAGCGCGAAGGCAGGCCAGCAACGATGGGCAGCCCTTACGACGGTGGAGCGCTCGCGCATTCTGCTGCGTGCGGTGGCGTTGCTGCGCGAACGTAACGATGCGCTGGCCGAATTGGAAACGCTCAACACCGGCAAGCCGCTGAGCGAAACACGCAGCGTCGATGTGGTCACCGGCGCCGACGTACTGGAGTATTACGCTGGCGTGGCGCAGGCGCTGCAGGGTGCGCAAGTGCCCCTGCGCGAAGGCAGTTTCTTCTACACGCGCCACGAACCGCTGGGCGTGGTGGGTGCGATCGGCGCGTGGAATTACCCCATCCAGATCGCACTATGGAAAGCCGCGCCCGCTTTGGCCGCCGGTAACGCGATGATCTTCAAACCCAGCGAAGTCACCCCGCTCACCGCGCTGAAACTGGCCGAAATCTTTACCGAGGCCGGCCTGCCCGATGGGGTGTTCAACGTGCTGCCCGGCGATGGCGCCAGCGTGGGCACTGCGCTCACCGAGCATCCGCAGATCGAAAAGATCAGTTTCACCGGCGGCACCGCCACCGGCCGCAAGGTGATGGCCAGCGCATCGAGTTCGTCGCTGAAGGAGGTGACCATGGAACTGGGCGGCAAGTCGCCGCTGATTGTCTGCGCCGATGCCGATCTGGACCTGGCGGCCGACATCGCCATGATGGCCAACTTCTACAGCTCCGGGCAGGTGTGCACCAACGGCACGCGCGTGTTCGTGCCGCGCGCCTTGCGTCACGCATTCGAAGCGCGCCTGCTGGCCCGCGTGCAACGGATCCATATCGGCGACCCGCTCGACGAGCGCACCACCTTCGGTCCGCTGGTCAGCGCCGCGCATATGCAGCGCGTGCTGGAGCATATCGAACAGGGCAAGGCAGAAGGCGCACGTCTGCTGTGCGGCGGCGAGCGTCTGCAGGATGGCGCACTGGCGCAAGGCTATTACGTGGCGCCGACCATCTTCAGCGATTGCACCGATGTGATGACCATCGTGCGCGAGGAAATCTTCGGACCGGTCCTGAGCCTGCTCACCTACGACGACGAAGACGAAGCAGTGACGCGTGCCAACGCCACCACGTATGGGCTGGCTGCAGGCGTGGTCACACCGGATCTGGCGCGTGCACACCGGCTGATCCATCGCCTGGAAGCGGGTATCTGCTGGGTCAACACCTGGGGCGAGTCGCCGGCCCCGATGCCGGTGGGCGGCTACAAGCAGTCCGGCGTGGGGCGCGAAAACGGCCTGGCGACCTTGCAGGCCTACACGCGCACCAAATCGGTCCAGATCGAACTGGAACGTTACGCGTCGGTGTTCTGACGGCGGGGAGCCGGCGCACGCAAGCGCGGCGGCAGCGACGCGCCGCGATCGCCCCCCGCGCGCACGCCTGCGTCTGCGCCATCCACCTCGATCGCCACCGCACCGTTACCGCATCAGGAGAACACCATGCAACGCGAATACGACTACATCATCATCGGCGCCGGCTCGGCAGGCAACGTGCTGGCGGCACGCCTGACCGAAGATCCCGGCGTGACCGTGCTACTGCTCGAAGCGGGCGGGCCGGATTACCGGCTGGATTTCCGGACGCAGATGCCGGCAGCATTGGCCTTTCCATTGCAGGGCCGCCGCTACAACTGGGCCTATGAAACCGAGCCGGAACCTTACATGGACAACCGGCGCATGGAGTGCGGTCGCGGCAAGGGCCTGGGCGGTTCATCGCTGATCAATGGCATGTGCTACATCCGCGGCAATGCGCTCGACTTCGATCATTGGGCCAAGCGCCCCGGCCTGGAGGACTGGAGCTACCGCGATGTCCTTCCGTACTTCCGCAAGGCAGAGACGCGTGATATCGGCGCCAACGACTATCACGGTGGCGACGGCCCGGTCAGCGTGGCAACGCCGAAGAACGACAATAACGTGTTGTTCCATGCCATGGTCGAGGCAGGCGTACAGGCGGGCTATCCGCGCACCGACGATCTCAACGGCTACCAGCAGGAAGGCTTCGGACCGATGGACCGCACGGTGACACCACGCGGGCGCCGCGCCAGCACTGCGCGCGGCTACCTGGACATGGCCAAGCCGCGCGATGGCCTGCATATCGTCACCCACGCCACCACCGATCGCATTTTGTTTGCAGGCAAGCGCGCCATCGGCGTGCATTACCTGGTGGGTCACAGAAGCGAAGGAATCGATGCGCATGCACGCCGCGAAGTGCTGGTGTGCGCGGGTGCGATCGCCTCGCCGCAGCTGTTGCAACGCTCCGGCGTGGGCGCACCCGGTCTGCTGCGCGCACTCGATGTGCAGCTGGTGCACGACCTGCCCGGTGTCGGCCAGAACCTGCAGGACCACCTGGAGGTGTATATCCAGTACGCATGCACCAAGCCGGTGTCCTTGTATCCGGCATTGCAGTGGTGGAACCAACCGGCCATCGGTGCGCAATGGCTGTTCGCCGGTACGGGCACCGGTGCCAGCAATCAGTTCGAAGCCGGCGGCTTCATCCGCACGCGCGAGGAATTCGACTGGCCCAACATCCAGTACCACTTCCTTCCGGTTGCCATCAATTACAACGGCAGCAATGCGGTCAAGGAGCACGGCTTTCAAGCGCACGTCGGCTCGATGCGCACACCCAGCCGCGGGCGGGTGCACGCCAGATCGCGCGACCCGCGCCAGCATCCTTCGATCCTGTTCAACTACCAATCCACCGACCAGGACTGGCAGGAATTCCGCGATGCGATCCGCATCACCCGCGAGATCATCGCCCAGCCCGCACTCGACGCGTATCGCGGCCGCGAGATCAGCCCCAGTGCGGACTGCAAGACCGATGCGGAGCTGGACGCATTCGTCCGCTCTCGCGCAGAAACCGCCTATCACCCCTCCTGCTCCTGCGCGATGGGCACCGACGACATGGCAGTTGTCGACGGCCAGGGCCGGGTGCACGGCATGGAGGGTCTGCGCGTGATCGACGCCTCGATCATGCCGCGCATCATCACTGGCAACCTCAACGCCACCACCATCATGATTGCCGAGAAAATCGCCGACCGCATGCGCGGTCGCGCGCCCTTACCGCGCAGTACTGCCGACTACTACATCGCCGGCGATGCACCTGCGCGCCGGTGACTCTTCTGGTTCGAGCGTGAGGTGCTCCTGCCACCTCGGCATTTACCGTGAACTCGTCCATGAGCGCGTTGGCGGCAGCCACCGCCAATGGTCCCGCAAGCGGCGAGGACACCGCAGAGACAGGTACATGATGGCTCGGGCATCATGCGCTGATGAAGATCTACCTCGTTGGCGGCGCAGTCCGCGATGCATTGCTTGACCAGCCGGCTGGCGACCGCGACTGGGTGGTGGTTGGCGCAGATCAGGCGCAGATGGAAGCGCAGGGGTTCAAGCCGGTCGGCAAGGATTTCCCCGTGTTTGTGCACCCGCGCAGTGGCGAGGAATACGCACTGGCGCGTACCGAGCGCAAATCCGGCCGTGGATATCGCGGCTTCGTGGTGGATGCCGACCCATCGGTGACACTGGAAGAAGACCTGCTGCGCCGGGACTTCACCATCAACGCAATCGCGCGCGATGAGGACACCGGCCAATTGTTCGACCCGTACAACGGTGCGCGTGACCTGCAGGCGCGCGTATTACGGCACGTCGGCCCGGCGTTCATCGAAGATCCTGTGCGCGTGTTGCGTGCCGCGCGCTTCATGGCGCGGCTGGCACCGCTGGGATTCACTCTCGCGCCTGAAACTGCGGCACTGATGCGGGACATGGCCGCCAGTGGCGAACTCGACAGCCTGGTACCGGAGCGCGTGTGGCAGGAGCTGCGCCGCGCATTGAGCTGCGCGCAGCCCTCGGCGTTCCTGCGCACGCTGCACGACACCGATGCGCTGCGCGTTATCCTGCCGGAAGTCGATGCGCTGTACGGCGTGCCGCAGCGCGCCGAATTCCATCCGGAGGTCGATACCGGCATTCACCAGGAAATGGTCAGCGATATGGCCGCGCGTCTCGCGCCCGGCGATGCGCTGGTGGGCTTTGCTGCACTGACCCACGACCTGGGTAAGGCGCTCACGCCGCAAGAGCAATGGCCGCGCCATGTCATGCACGAGCAACGCGGCGTCGCGCCATTGCAGGCGCTGTGCGAGCGGCTCAAGGTGCCGCAGGACTTTCGGCAACTTGCCATCATCGCCTGCCGCGAGCACTTGAATGTCCATCGCCTGGCCGAGCTCCGCGACCGCACGCTGCACGAGCTGCTGGTGCGCTGCGATGCGTTTCGCCGGCCGGAGCGTATCGCGCAGCTGGCACTGGTCTGCGAAGCCGACAAGCGTGGCCGTCTGGGCAGTGAAGAGGCCGCGTACCCGCAGGGCGAAGCACTCGAACGGCTCCATGCCGCGGCACTGGCGATCAATGCGCGGGATCTGGCGGCCGAGGGTCTGCAAGGGCCGCAGATCGGCGAGGCACTGACGAAGGCGCGTATTGCCGCGATTGCAGCAGCGCGAAACATCGGTGCATAGCGACGTCTCGTGCGCACCGTTTTCTGCATGCAACGGAATGCGGAAACGTTAGAAAGAGCGACATTGCAGCGAACCGCACGGCTGCCGGAACCTGCCATTCAAAGCCAGGAACTCGCCACGAGATGAAGGCGGCTGCACAACGCAGCCGCCCTGGCCAGGCATTACAGCTTGAAACTCAGGCTCAACATGAAAGAGCGACCGTTCTTGTAGATGTAGTACGGCTGGTTCTTGTTGCCGATGTAGCTGAAGTAGGTTTCGTCCAGCAAATTGGTGGCTTCCAGCGCCACGCGCAGTCGCTCGGTGGCCTGGTAGCCGAATGACGCATCGACTTGCGTAAACGCGTCGGTCATCTGCTGCCCGTTGAGCCGGCCAATCTGGGTGAAGTATTCCGAGCGCCAACCCAGATTCACCCGCGCACTCCACTTGCCTTGTTCGTAGTACGGGCTGATGTTGTAGGCATTGCGCGAGTTGTACGGAAGGCTGTAATCGCCGTCGGTCTTGGAATCGGAATAGGGTAGTTGGCCACCACGCCGAAGCCATTGCCGAAATTGTGCTGCAGATTGAGCGCGACACCGCGCACCTTGGCATCGCCGGCGTTGGTAGGCACCGATGTCTGGTAGGTGCTCGAGCCGCCGGTGGCGTTATTGAAGAAGACACGCTCCTGCACCGTGGTCAGGATGTAGTTGGAGATGTCGCGCGAGAAGAATTCGCTACTGAGCAGGCTGCTGTCGGAGAAATACCACTCCAGCGATGCACCGAGGTTGGTCGATTCGTACGGGCTCAGTCCTGGGTTGCCGGTCGACGCCGTCAGCGTGGTGTCGTCGGTGGCCACGTACGGCGTCATGTTGGTGTAGCGCGGCCGCGCGATCACTTTGGAGGCGGCAAACCGCAGCATCAGGTCGTCGCGCAGGTCGTAGGCGACATTGAACGAAGGCAACCATTTGCCGTAGCTGCTGAGAAAGTTGACCGGCGTGTAACCGCCGCCCGGCGCATAGCTGAAGCCATCCGTTGAATCGCGTGAATGCACATAGCGCACGCCGATGTTGCCGCGATACCGCTCGCCGGAGAAGTTGCCTTGCAGGAACCATGCACGGTTCTGCTCCTCGATGCTGTAGTTGCCGGCATAGCTGATCGGCAGACCGTCGTCGCCTTCCAGTCCGCTGATATACCGGCTGATCGCACCGCTGTCGATGGTCGACCAGCGTTGCATGTCGGCGCTGGTCGACAGCCCATCCAGATAGCCCGACGGCGTGGTGCCCGGCGAGAATGCCGCCAGCGTGCTGCCATCGTTCGGGGTCCAGGTACGGCTGTAGGACGATTGCCCGGTGGCGTGATTGGTGAGCTTGATGCCGGTGAGGATCTGCGTAAACGGCCCCCACTCCACCGCATGATCGAAGTCCAGCTGCAGATAGCGCTCCTTGTCGTACTGCGGGCTGTGACTGGCCGAGGCGTTGTTGATCTGCATCGCTGCCGCATTGGTGGGATCGGTGCTGTAGTCCATCGCGGTACGGCGCCCGTCGATGGCGTAGCTGTAGCCGGCCAGATTGCGGAACTGGATGCCGTAGATACGCTCGGCGCCGCCTTGCGAACTGGTGTAACCCACCTGGCTGGAGGCGTTCCACCCATCGCCATGCCAGTCGGTGCGCAGGTGGATGCTGCCGGTGCTGACCTGGCTATTGCGCAGATAGCCGTCGAGATAGGTGTTGGACTGGTCGCCGAAGGTACCCGAGGTGGCGACACCGTTCTCGAAGCCCAAGGCCTGCGCATCGCCCGGCGTCGAGCCCCAGTAACCGTAGCGGCTCTGGTTGTAGTTATCGAAGCTTTCCTTGACATACAAGCCAGTCAGATTGAGCTCGAAATCGCTGTCCGGCTTCCACTGCAGCGCCGCGCTGACACCGTCGCGCTTGCGTGTTTGCTGGAACAACGCCGTGTTGATCGACGTTGGAAACACGCCGGTGTTGTTGCCGACCACACCCGGCGGAAACCCGGCGCCCTGCACATTGTCGTAGCCGAAAATTTCAACCCCGTCGCGGCGCAGGACACGCTGCGAATGCATCACCGAGGTAAGCACGCCCAGGGTTTGGTCCTGATTCTTCCAGCTATACAGCGCCGAGGCATTCGGCTTGCCTTCGTCGGAGCGATCGTTGTAGCCATAGCTCACGGTCCCGGTGAGCGTATTGCGATCCAGATCCAGCGGTTTGCGCGTATGCACGATCACGGTGCCGCCGATGGAACCCTCGTCGATGCGCGCTTCGGGCGTCTTATAGACCTCCATCAAGCCGACCACTTCCGGCGCCAGGGTGCTGTAGTTGAACGAGCGGCTGTCCGGGTCGTTGGGGTCGCCGCCCCAACTGGTCGATGCAATGGTCTGGCCGTTGAGCAACACACGGTTGAGCGCCGGATCGGTGCCCAGGATGCTGACTTTCTCGCCTTCGCCGAACTGCCGGTCCACGGTGATACCGGACAAGCGCGACAGCGATTCGGCAACATTGGTATCGGGAAACTTGCCGATGTCTTCGGCGCTGATCGCATCGACGATCGCATCGGCGTTGCGCTTGACGTTGAGCGCCTTGCCCAGGCTGGCCTGGTAACCCACCACCTTGATTTCGTCCAGGGTGGAAACCGAGGGATTGGTTGGTGGCGGTGTCTGTTGCTGCGCGGGTGCGGGCTGCTCCTGCGCAACTGCGGGAAGGCTTGCGACGCAGGCCAAACTGGCGCCACCTAGGAGCAGACGCCTGACAGCCGCACTCAATGGTGAGCGGCGCAGTGGGTTGACGGACGCAGATACCGGAACACAAGGGGACAACGCGAACAGACGGGAAAACAGCATTGCGTGGACCTCATCACTGATGTCGGATGGCAACCGTCTGGTTGCACGACGGCGCGCGACGCGCGTGCCATGCCCGTGATCCGTCCCCTGTGCCGGATACGAACAGCCACCCGCATTGCATGACGACATGCGGGTAAAAGCCGGACCGCTGGAACCACGGCCGGTTATCGTCCTCTCGAACGTCGAGCAGATGTTCTTCGCTGAGAACGTTACCAGCGAAGGTGCCTTCCGTGGCTTGCAGTGTCAACCTGTTGCTGCATACGTCCATTTTTATGCGCTAAACAACGCCCTCCCTGCAGATATCGGGATGATGGCGTGATCGTTGTCTCACTGCCCTTGGCGTCGATGCAGACCACTGCGCCCTACGCCCCATTCGCACAAGGTGGCGCACCCGAATGTTGCGATGCAAAGCGCCTGCGCACGCGAAGTGTGCTGCGCTGCGCGCGTGGATGATGCGCATACAACTTGCGCAGGTTGGAACGCTGCGCTGTCGTCCGATAGCAGGTCGCCAGCTGCGCGTGTCCGGTCAGACAACAGCCTCACCACCGCAGGACTGGTTTCATCGCTGCCGCGGGGCCTGGACGGCGCCAGCGTCCGG
Source organism: Xanthomonas sp. D-99 (assembly GCF_017746145.1). Classification (NCBI taxonomy): domain Bacteria; kingdom Pseudomonadati; phylum Pseudomonadota; class Gammaproteobacteria; order Lysobacterales; family Lysobacteraceae; genus Xanthomonas; species Xanthomonas sp. D-99. Next base: position 242,342 of record NZ_JAGHWU010000005.1, read on the forward strand.
CGCAGCCCAGTCGGCCCGGCACAACGCTGACACATCACGTGCCGACGGCAACGAGCACGTTTGTTGGGGGAAGGCGAAGCTTACGACATGCGACGACTCGATGCATCAGCCGCTGCATGCCCCTGCATTTCAAGGATCAAACACAACGCACGCGCCGCATCACGCAATGCGGCGCCCCCGATGCCTCGGCCGGCCAAGAAAGGTCGCAAGCAGCGGTGGCTTGGGCACGGTCAGCGCACGGAAGCGGCAGCGGACCGGTGGTAATGCCGCTTCGAGCACCGGCCGCGTTCCGCTGCGGCGACGCAGCCGTGTGGGCGGCGGCGCTTAGTCGCGCTGACCAGCCACCCACGTACTCAACACCTGCACATCGTCATCCACCAGCACCAGATCGGCTTGGTAGCCGGGTGCGATGCGCCCCAGGCGTTCGCCCAGGCCAATGCATTGCGCGGGATAGGTGGAAGCCATGCGCGCGGCTTCGGCCAGGTCCACGCCCAGCCAGCGCACGCTGTTGCGCACGGCGGTGGCCATGTCCAATGCGGAGCCGGCCAGTGCACCATCGGCATTTCGCACCACGCCGTCCACGGCGGTGATGGTTTCGCCGTAGAGGTCGAAGCTGGCGCTTTCGCTGCCGACCATCGGCATGGCGTCGGTGACCAGCAGCAGCTTGCCGCGTGGTTTGGCCGCGAGCGCCACACGCAAGCTGGCCGGATGCACGTGCACGCCGTCGACGATGACGCCGCACCAAACCGTCGGGTCTTCCAGTGCCGCGCCCACCGCATTGGGTTCGCGGCCAGCCAGCTGCGACATCGCGTTGTACACGTGAGTGAAGCCACTGACGCCGGCGGCAATGCCATCGCGGGCCTGCTCGTAGGTGGCCGCAGTGTGGCCGGCGAACACGAGCGCGCCGCCGGCAACGAAGGCAGCAATATCGTCCAGCGGCACGCGCTCGGGTGCGAGCGTGATCAGGGTGACGCCGTTGTCCAATGAGGTATCGACGGCAATCTCGTGCGCGTCCGGCACGCGGAACTTGTCCGCGTCGTGCGTGCCCTTGCGCGCAGGACTCAGGTACGGGCCCTCCAGATGGATGCCGAGTACGCCGGGTACGCCTTGCGCGATGGCCTGGCGAGTGGCATCGATCGCTTCGGCCATCACCTCGGCAGTGTCGCTGATCAAGGTCGGCAGCATGCCGGTGGTGCCGAAGCGACGATGCGCGGCGGCGATCGTGGCCAGTGCCTGCGGGTCGCGTGCGTTGTTGAACAACACGCCGCCGCCGCCGTTGACCTGGATGTCGATAAAGCCCGGCAACAGGCTGGCGCCACCCAGATCCACGCGCGAGTCGGCCTGCGTAACGCGCGCATCGTCGGCCGGCACGATCGCCTGGATCTGCGTGCCAGCCAGCACCACGACCAGGCCGTCCTGCAATCCGTTGTCGGTGAGCACACGTGCGTTGCACAGTGCCTGAGTCGTGAGAGCGTGCATGATCAGACGGTTTCCGTGACCTTGTTCAGATGCGGCGGCAGATCGGGATTGTTGCCACGCTGCAATGCCAATGCGTTGATCGCGCGATAGAAGCTCTGCACGGTCAGCAGCGGCGCACAGGCCGGGTGCGCGGCCTCTGCCAGCGGCAAATCGCCACCGGGCGCGGCCAGCCACACCTGCGCGCCACGCGCGCGGAATTCTTCGGCCAGTGCGCGTGTACCGGCACCGGTTTCGTCGGGCTGTGCGAATACCAGCACCGGGAACCCCGGCCCCACCAGGGCCATCGGCCCGTGCTTAACCTCGGCCGAGCTGTAGGCTTCGGCATGCAGGCCGCAGGTTTCCTTGAACTTCAATGCCGCTTCCTGCGCTGCGCCCAGGCCCAGGCCGCGGCCGAGCACGAACAGGTTGTGCGCAGGCACCAGGCCGGCGGTGAGCGCGGACCAATCGGCCTGCCACGCGCTGCGCAACTGCTGCGGCAATGCGTCGAGCGCGGCAAGCAAGGCGGGGTCGTTTTTCCACACCGCGCCCAGATGCAGGACAGCGGCCAGCGAAGCGAGATAACTCTTGGTGGCGGCCACGCTTTTTTCCGGGCCTGCGCCCAGCGGAATCACCACCTCGGCCAGTTGCGCCAGCGGCGAATCCTCCACGTTGACCAGGGCGACCACGCGCGCGCCGGCAGCCTTGGCGGCTTCGGCATTACGCAGCAGATCCGGGCTCTTGCCCGATTGCGAAATCACGATGTACAGCGCGCCGCGCAGTTGCAGCGGCGCTGCATAGACCGAGCCCACCGACGGCGACGCAGATGCGGTGACGATGCCGAGCTGGGTTTCGAACAGGTACTTGGCATAGGTGGCCGCATGATCGGAGCTACCGCGCGCGCAGGTCACCACGAACGGCGGCGGCGTCTCGCGCAGCGATTGCGCAAGCGCGGCGATGGTGTCGGCATTACGCGCGAACTGTGCAGCAACCACATCGGCGGTCTGCGCCGCTTCGCGGAACATCAAGGTCTCGGTGTCGGAGGGAAGGCTCATCGTGGCTCAGGCAGATTCAGGAGGAAGGGGTTTGCCGGTGGACGCAGGCGCCGGCGCGGTGGAGCCGCGCACCACCAACTGCGGCACGAAGCCGCGGCTCTGCAATTGCGCCGGTTGGTCGTCGTAGGCGTCGCTGCGCAGCTGGCTGATCAACAAGCGTGCGGCATGCCGCGCGATGTCGTCGGTGGCCTGCTTGGCAGTGGTCAATGCCGGCCACGACTGGCGCGAGAACGGGCTGTCTTCGAACCCGGCGATCGACAATTGATACGGCACGTTCATGCCGGTGGACTTGGCTGCGGCCAGCACGCCTGCGGCGATCTCGTCGTTGCTGCCGAAGATGGCGGTAGGCGGCTCGCGCAACGACAACAGCCGGCGTGCGCCACGGAAGCCATCGTCGAAAGTGTAATCGCCGGGAATCACCAGGTGCTTGTCCAGGCTGATGCCGTAATCCTTCAACGCCGCTTCGTAGCCGGCGTAACGTTCGCCGCTGGAGCGATGCTGCGGGCCGCCCCACAGGAAGCCGATACGTTGATGGCCGAGCTGGATCAGGTGCTCGGTGATTTCATACGCGGCATCGCGGTCGTCGATATACACGCACGGGCCATCGCCGGGGTCGTCGGTGGAGGCGATGATGCGCACGCTCTTGATGCCGCGCGCGGCCAGGCCGGCCAGCAATTCCGGCCGCTCGGACATCGGCGCGGTCAACACCACGCCGGCCAGGCGCGAGCGCTGCACCCATTCGGCCAGTTCTTCGGCCAGCAACGGCGAGGTGGAATCGCAGGGATGGATCTGCAAGCCGAAACCGGTTTCGCGGCACGCGGCCAGCACGCCATTCTGGATGCCGATGATGTGGTACGGGTTGGGGTTGTCGTACACCAGGCCGATCACGAACGGCGTGCCGCTGCGCAGATTGCGCGCGGACGGATCGGGTTCGTAGTCGAGATCGGCGATGGCGCGCAGCACGCGTGCACGCGTGGCCTGCATCACCGATGGCTCGTTGTTGATCACCCGCGACACGGTCTTCAACGAGACCTTGGCGCGCTCGGCGACATCTTTGATGGTGGGCCTGCGCATGGATGTACCTTGTCCGTCGGAACGCATCATGCCGCCGCGATCACTTGGCCTGGGCCGGCAGGCCCACGCGATGACCGCGCAGCGAATAGAACAGGATGTACAGATAGCACGGCACCATCAGTGCAGCGAACACGACCTGAAAGTCGTAATGCTGTTTGAGGATGGCGAACAGCTGCGGAATGATCGCGCCGCCAGCAATGCCCATCACCAGCAATGCCGAGCCGATCTCGGTGAACCGGCCCAGTCCGCGAATGGCCAGCGGAAAGATCGCCGGCCACATCATCGCGTTGGCAAAGCCGAGCGCGGCGACGAAGCCCACCGACACGTAGCCGTGGGTGAACAAGGCACCGAGCGAGAACAGCACGCCCAGCACCGCCGACACGCTCAGGTACCGCGCCTGCGAGATCACGCGCGGAATCAGTACCAGGCCGGCGATGTAGCCCAGCAACATTGCGCCCAGCGTGTAGGAGGTGAAGATCTTGGTGCTGTCCAACGGGAGATTGAAGCCGTGCCCGTAGGTGCCGATGGCATCGCCGGCCATCACTTCCACGCCCACGTAGACGAACAGGCACAGCACGCCCAGCCACAGGTGCGGGAACTGGAAGATGCTGGATTTCTGCACGCCGCCGGTCGCGCCCGGCGTGGCGTTGGCCTCGGAGGGCTTGAGCTCGGGCAATGGCGAGAACAGCACGCCAATGGCCAGCAACAGCAGGACGCCAGACATCACCAGATACGGCGCGTGAATCTTAGCGGCGAAGGCGGTGAGCAAGGTTTCCTTGGTCGTCGCATCGGCGCTGGCCACCTGCGCGGACAGGTCGCCGATGCCGTGCAGCACCAGCGAGCCGATCAGGATCGGCGCCAGGATGCCGGCAATCTTGTTGCAGATGCCCATCAAGGCGATACGCCGCGCGGCACTTTCGATCGGCCCGAGAATGCTGATGTAGGGGTTGATCGCCGTCTGCAGCAAGGCCAGGCCGCTGCCGATCACGAACAGGCCGCCCAGTGCGCCCGGATACCAGCGCTGGGTGGCGAACTGGCCGAAGCCTGCTGCGCCCACGGCCATCACCACCAGGCTCAGCGCCAGGCCTTTCTTCATGCCGGTGCGCTTGAGAATCCACGACGAGGGCAAGGCCAGAAAGAAGTACGACAGGTAGAACACCATCAGCACCAGGAATGCGTTGACCTCGTTGAGGTCGAACGCCAGCCGCACGAAGGTGATCAGCGGCCCGTTGATCCAGGTGAAAAAGCCGATGATGAAAAACAGCACGCCGACGATGGCGATCGAGACAACGGGGTTTGCGGGCCTGGCGGTAGTCATGGATCGGCTGGCTCTGAGGTTGTCGTTGGGAATGCCGTTGGCGTCAGCGGCGCAGTTCGGCGACGAAATCGTAGAAGTCGTTGTGGCAATAGGTGTCGGTCAATTCGATCGCGCTGCCATCGCGGGCATAGCCCACGCGCACCACATGCAAAATCGCCTCGCCGGTCTTCATGCGCAGGTGTTCGGCCAACCGTGCGGGCAGATTGATGGCGCGGAAGTACTGCAGCGCGCGCACCACCGGCGTGCCCTGGGCATCGAGATAGCTGTAGAGCGAATCGCCGATCTGCTGCGGGTCGGCCACGATGCGCTGCGGCAACACCGCGTGCTCGTAGGCCATCACGCGGTCGTCGGCGCTGCGCAGACGCGTCAGCGAGGCCACCGCCGCATCCGGCGACAGGCCCAGGCGCAGGATCTCTTCGCCGTGCGCCGGGCGCAGCCGCCGTTCCAGCCAGCGCGTCCCGGGTTCATAGCCCTTGATGCGCAGCGTCTCGCTGAAACTGGTCAGGCCGCTGAGCTGATGCTGGATCTGGGTGGTGACGAAGGTGCCGGCGCCCTGCCGGCGCGAGACCAGGCCTTGTTCGACCAGCACATCCACCGCCTGGCGCAGGGTCACCCGCGAGATCTGCAGCCGCTCGCACAGCTGGCGCTCGGCCGGCAGCGCCTCGCCGGCCTTCCACTGCCCGCCACGGATGGCGTCGGTGAGCTTGGCGGCCAGTTGCAGATACAGCGGGGTCGGCGCGGACGCGTCCAGTGCCAGCGCGTCCATCCTGGGGTCGTCGTCCGTCCTGGCGTTGGTTTTCGGTTTGACCACTGCCTGTCCTCCGGACCGACGGGGATTCGTTAGGTCCAATATAGTACCAATTTGCCCGACGCGCATCAGGCCGCGGTCGACCTCGACGCCCGCAATCGCGTGATTTGCCTCGCCGCGCCACATTGACCGCTGCCCCGGGTGGGCATCGTGCAGCCAGGGCGGAGCTGGTCTGTGCGTTGCGCCCTGGCCCGTCGCCGGATGGGCGATGCCATCACAGCCGCAGGTACCAGCGCCGCCGATCCATCCACCAACCCACCGCACAGCACATCAGCGTGTAGCTCAGCGCACACAGCAGCGAGCCGAGTGGTCCTGGCGCAATGGTCTGGAACACGCCGATGCCGGCCCAGGCGTACAGGTCCAGCCCGGAGCTTCCGGCAGGGATCAGCCGCAACGCCACCACGAACAATTCGGAGAACAGGTAGATCGCCAGCGGGTTGCGCCCCAGGACGGTGAAGAATCCGCTGCCGCCGGTCCAGCCGCGCAATTCCAGCAGGTATACCAATGCCCCCAGCGCCAGCAGATCCAGGCCAACCGTGCAGGCGACGAACGAGCCGCTCCAGAGCTTCTTCGACAACGGCCAGGCCGGTGCCCAGAGCAGCGCCAGCACCACCAGACCTGCGCCCGCCAACAACAAGCTGCGCGTGCTGGCAACGGTCTTGCCTTGTCGCTGCAGGAAGCGCCCGCACAGATAACCGGCCAGCACATTGACCGTGGCCGACAGCGTGCCGAGCAGGCCCTCAGGATCGAAGCCGCCGTCCTTGCGGTACAGGTGATCACGCCCATACAGCCACAGATCCAGGCGAGTGCCGGCATTGCCGGTCTTGCTCAATTCCGCGCCAGGTTGGCCGAAGGCGTACAACAACGCCCAATAGCCCAACAGCAGTGCTAAGCAGACAGGCGCGATGCCGCGTGGTGGCAGATAGCGCACCAGCAATGCCGCCGCCAGGTAGCACAAGCCGATCCGTTGCAATACGCCGGTCAGGCGAAGTTGATCGACCGTCGTGAACGACCATCCACCATCTGGCTGCAGATGGAAAAAAGGAAACCAGTACATCAGCACACCGCACAGCAGGATCAGCGCAGCGCGCTTGCTCACACGGCCGAGGAACTGCAGATGCGGTGTATTGGTTGCCAGCGCGAAACTCATCGCGCTCCCAACCGCGAACAGGAACGAAGGAAACACCAGATCGGCCAGCGTGAAGCCGAACCAAGCCGCGTGGGTCAGCTGCGCGTACGCCTGCGCGCCCGGTCCTGCGGTGTTGACCAGAATCATCAGGAAGATGGTCAGGCCGCGGAACACATCCAGTGAGAGGAAGCGTTCGCGCTTTGACGATGCGGCTGCAGCGGGAGTGGCAGCCGCGGGCGTGCGTGCGCTCATTGCACGCCCTCGCCCACGCCATGGAGGTGGATGCGACATGCATACCTGGTGGTCTGGGCTCCTGCATCGACGCAACTGCGCTCCGGCATGAACGCTGTGCGCAACACGGATTCGTTCATTGAGCGACCCCTTGCGTGGTGCTTTGAACGCCACCGGATGCACTTTCCTGCCGCGCGTCTCGCCCGTGATCCTGCGAAGCGCGTTGCTTTGGATCGTGCGCATCTACCTGTGCCAGCAAGGTGTGCAGCAAGCGCAATGGCTCACGTGGCGGCTGACGCTTCAACATCTCGTCCTGCGCGGACCATTGGCGTTCCCATGCTGCAAGCTGGTGATCCACGGCCACCGCATCGAACGGCGTGCCGGCCTTGCGTGCAGCACGATACGCGCTGAGAAAGCGCGTCCAACGCTGCAGATAGAAGTCTGCGTACATGCCCTGCCACGCCTTGGATGCGTAGTCAGCAAGGTTGCCGTCGCCGCCCCAGACACTGACCTGCGCCCGCGCATTGCCGACATAGGCGCGCCGCAATCCGGCATCATGGCCGGCCGCAGCGGCGGCCTGGCCGGTCCAGTCGGCCAAGGTGTCGTGTTGCCCGCCAACTAGCGCATCCAGTCCCCGCACCAGTTGCGTGGTGCGCGCCAGCTGCGCATCGCCGCGCGCGAAATCGCCGGCATTGTAGGCCTGCACCACTGCCTGCAACTGACGGTCGGCCTGCAGGCTCAGGTAGTGGCGCGCGTCTTCGATCAAATCGTAGCGATACAGCGGCGCGTCGGCATAACGGTTGGCCTGCTGCAGCAACGCATCGATGGCGCGGCGCAGGCGTTGCGGGTCGCCAGGACGATCGTCGAAATCGACGATGTCGGCAGTCGGCCGCTTGAACAGCAGGTAGGCACCGGCACGCTTGTTCCACCAGCGTGGCGACCAGTAGCGGGTCTGGTAGATGCCTGCTTCCAGATCAGCCCATGCGCCCAGTAATGCAGCATCGCTGCGGCCGTAGCGCGCGCGCAGATAGTGCGTGAGCCACTGCGACCACGATTGTTGCGGGCCTTCCCAGGCCAGCGCGTAGAGATACTCGTAGATCACCGAATTGCTGTGCAGGCCTTCCGGAAACACGCCGAAGCCGCGCAGATTGCGTTTGCCCGGATCGGCCAGCAAGGCTTGCAGATCTTGGCGATAAAACGCGAAGTCGCCGTACAACGGATTGCTAGCGCCGTAGTTATGCACGTAGCCGTAGATCCACTGTTTGTTGTCGAAGGCCTGCGATGCCTTCCAGGTACCGGGATAGCGGTCGTTGCCGATGTCCAGCACCATCAAGCGCGCGTCGGGCACCTTGCCGAGAAACGCAGCGATCGCCTGCGCTTGCCAGAACTCGCGGTCGGCACCGAACAGCCAGCCCTGCATCACCCAGGTCGCCTTCGGATTCACCTGCGCGATGGAGCGATACAACGCCTGCCCGTACTCGGCCAGGCGTGCATCGCGTTGCGCTGGCGGTACCGCTTTTGCCCGCGCAGCATCGGAGTTGGCGATGCTGTCGCCGTACTTGGCGGCAGTCACGTCGCTGCCATCGTCGGCCACGGGTGGCAGCATTTCGTTGAAGGCATCGGCCAGGTAGAACTCGCCTGCGCCGTAGGTCTGGGTGTACAGCTCAAGGAACCGCCGCGCGACCTTGGCAAACAGCGGATCGCGCGGATCCAGCCAATAGGTCTCGTGAAAGCCTTCCCAGGCGCGCATGCGATAGATGCGCGCATGCGGATGCGCCTGCGCGAACGCCCTGGGCACGTAGCCGGCAAATGCCGGCAGCACCGGCTGCATGCCCAACTCGCGCATGCGCTTCAGGATCTGCTTCTGCAGCACGCGTTTGCTATCGATCCAGTGTTGCGGCAGCGGTGCGCGATAGCCTTCGATATTGCCCATGCGCTGCCACGGCGTGAACGCCGGGCCGGAAAAATACTCCGCCAGCGCGTCATCGCTGACATCGAACTGTCGCCACAACGCTTGCCAGATCGCTTCCTGGCCTTCCATCGCCAGCGGCATGTCGATGCCATGCAAGGCCATCCAGTCGATCTCGCGCTGCCAGCGCGGCCAATCCCAGAACGGCGTCGTGTAGCCGTAGGTGCAGGTATTGAGATAGGCGCGGTGGGCAAAGGGCGTGCGCACTTGACCACTGCTGTAGGCCGGCCATTGCGCTGGCAGTGCCACGCGGTCTCCCTCCCAACTCATCGAGGCCGCACCGGCTTGACCGAGATACGCATAGGCGCCACGCGCCAAGGCCACTTGCGAGGAGCCGGCAATGCGCACCGTATCGCCGCCAGCGTCGATGCGATACCAGTCTGCACCATCGCCACGCGGTGCGACGGTCATGTCGAACTGGGCGGCACGCGCGCCGATCAGGCGCTGCACGACCGCCTGCGCGGGCGGTGCCGCCAGCACGGGGACGGGAGTGGCGAGCAACGCACCCAGCACCACGGCGAACAGGCGCGCAGGCGACGATGAGGAAAACAGTGAGCAGGTCATGGCGAGTTCCGATAATGCACGGTAACGACGTCGTGGAATCCAAACGGTTGATCGGCAGCGACCTGCAGAATCACTGCCAGCGTGCGCTCGCCGGCCGCGGGTGCAAGCGCCACGGTGATCAGTGTTCCGGCCGCTGCCTGGGCGACCGCGCGGCCGTCCAGAAATACCTGCGCCGGCCCGCTGAGGCGGCCCAGGTCGAGTATGCCGCCGCGGATCTGCATGCCCTGCCAGGGTGTGAATTGACTGCGATACAACACATAGCCGGCACGTTCGGGAGCGCTCTCCAAGGTACCTGGCAACGTATTGCTCCAGCTGTTGTTGTCGTTAGGACGGCGCGGGAGATCCGGTGCGGGCGGCTGCGCGAATGCAGCGGTGTGGCGCCAGCTTTCGACCACCATCACCGGCGCCGCGATCGGCACCGATGCCGGCAGCGGCGCCGACGTGCGGCCGATGTCAAGCGCTGCATCGCGCAATCCGGGGCTACTTGCCTGCAGGCGCAACACGCCCGCACCCCTCCCGGCTTGCACGATTGCCTGCGCCAGTCCGTTGAACAACGCCACCTGCGTGCTGTGATCGGCTGCATGCGAATTCGGATCGCCATTGCCGACACCCAATAGCCGGCCGCCGCTGATCTGCAGCGCCAGCAGTGCATTGCAATCGGGCACGTGGCGCCCCTGCGCGTCCACCGCTTCCAACGTCACCGGTTGCGCATCGCGGCCATCGCCGTGCAGTTCGCTGCGCTCGGGGGTGAGTTTGAGCGCGACCGGGGCGCCGGTGGTTTCCACGCGCGTGCGCGCCACTTCGTGTCCCCCGCGCCAGGCCACCGCTTCGAGCACGCCCGGCGCGTAGTCCACCTGCCATTGATTCGATTGCGCACGATCCACCGCTTGTTTCCCGAGCGAGCGGCCGTTGAGCCACAACTCCACCTGCTCGGCATTGCAGAACGCCATGACCTTGATCGGCTGACCTTGACGGCCGGGCCAGTTCCAGTGCGGCAACAGATGCAGTACCGGTGCATCGTCGATCCATAAGGCGCGACGCAGCCAATAGGCGCCCTTGGCAAATCCGCATTGGTCCATGATGCCGAAGAACGACCCCACCGATGGCCATTCGAACGGCGTGGGTTCGCCGCGATAATCGAAGCCGGTCCACACGAAACTGCCGGCGACGAACGGGCGTTCGGCAATCAGCTGCCAGGCGCGGCGATGGGTATTGCCCCAGTCCGCGGCCAGGCTGTCGTCTTCGGCCACCACGTGCGCGTCCAGATCGGTGAACCACGCACCACGCGTCTGAAACGCACTGGTGTCTTCGCTGGACAGCATCGGCGTGCGCGGACGCGCTGCGTGCACGCGGTCGTAGTTGTACTGACGATAGTTGAAACCGAGCACGTCCACCACGTCGGCCGCGCCGCCGGTGGCGAACATGCCGTCGTTCATGCCGGCGGTGATTGGGCGCGTGTCGTCGAGCGCCCGCACCGCGCTGGCGGCGCGCGCCATGATCGCGTAACCGGTGGCGGTGCCTTGCAGCGGCTCTTCGTTGAGCAGCGACCACAGAAACACGCTCGGATGATTGCGCTGGCGCCGCACCATGTTGCGCAGCAACGCCACATAGTCGGGCGCAGGATTGAACAAGCGGTTCTCGGCCATCACCAGCATGCCGAGACGGTCGCAAGCCTGCAGCAGTTCCGGCGCCACGGCGTGATGCAGACGGATGGCATTGCAGCCAATCGATTTTAGCCGCCGCAGACGAAACACATGCAGCGCATCGGGCAACGCCACGCCGACGCCAGCATGGTCCTGATGCAGGCAGACGCCCTTGATCTTGAGCGCACGCCCATTGAGAAAGAACCCGTGATCGGCGTCGAAGCGCAGGCTACGAAAACCGACCTCGCATGCGGCACGGTCGCTGCGGCCATCCGCGCTGCGCACCTCGGCTTGCAGCCGATACAGCACGGGTGTGTCCACGCTCCAGCGCTGCGGCTGCGGCACTGCGATGCTGAGCGCCGCCTGTGCCGTGCCGAATGCGGCGACGCGTCGTTGTGTCTCGCCATGCGCCACGACCGCGCCATGCGTGTCGCGCAAGACGACCTCGACCCACGCATCAGCGGGCTGTTCACCGCTGTTGACAAGGTCCAACTGCACCGGCACCTGCCAAACATCGCCTGGGCCTTCCCGCGGTACGGCTGCCAGGCCGTCGCCGGCGATATGCAGTGGCGCGCGCAACACCAGCCAGGTGTGTCGGTAGATGCCGCCGCCTTCGTACCACCACCCATCCATGGCCTCGGCATCGACGCGGATGGCGATGCAGTTCAATGCATTGCCATAGCGTGCGACGGGCGTGATGTCGATCGCCAGCCCGTTGTAGCCACTCCAACTGCGCGCCATCAGCATGCCGTTGACCCACACCGTGGCATGGCTGGCGACACCGTCCAGACGCAGTTCCATTGCTTGGCCGCGCACTGCCTCTTCCAGCCGAAACGTGCGCCGGTACCAGGCGATACCGCGCGGGCGATAGCCTTGCGCGATGTTAGCGTCGGCGCGCACCGCTTGCTCCAGTACAAAATCGTGCGGCACTTGCAGCTGCCGCCAACCGGTATCGTCGAACTCCGGCGCCGCTGCGCCCCAGGCCCGGCCCGCCTTGCCATTGGCGTACGTCTCGTCCTGCCCCAGCAGGCGCGGAAATGGCACATCGCCGGCATGGAAGCGCCATCCCTCGTCCAGATCCAGCCATTGGCCTCCGGCATCTGTCGCGGAGCCCTGTGGCCTGGGACGCGGCTTGGCGCGGGTGCCGACACGTGTGGTGTCTGCGGCTGCCGCGCCAGACACCAGCACAGGCACGCTGAGCAGCGATGAGGCACCGACGCTGCCGGCTAGGAACTCACGCCTGCGCATGGCAGCGCCTGGTCAACTGCAGTGCATGCACGTCACATGGTGCCTGCACTGCTACTGCATGGCACGCTTCCAACCAAACAGCATTGTTGCCCTCACTGCTGGACGCCGCACGCAACTGTGCACGGCGGCCCGAAGCGCGCTGCCTCAGCATCAAAGCATGTCCCACTGCATCGACAGGTAGTAGCTTGGACCGGTGACGCCCGTCATCTGCCAGTGGCTGGGGATGTCCTTGTACGCTTCTTCCTTTCGGTTGGTGAGATTCAGGCCGCCCAGCTGGAAGCTCAGCTTGTCGTTGACCTGGTAGCCAAGCACTGCATCCAGCTGCGTGCGCGCCTTCATGATGTGGCCTTCGCGCGCGAAGAAGCTGTCGCTGCTGTCCTGTTCGTACTCGCTGCGATGATTGAGCGACACGCGTGCCGAGTAATGTGCGCTTTCCCAGTACGCGGTCGCGTTCCAGGTCTGTTCGGACAGGTTGCGGATCTTGAAATCGGTATCGCGCTGCGGAATCACCCGGGTGAAATTGGTGGTGAACCCGAAACCATCGATCGGCAACCAGGCATCCAGCGATTGCGTCCAGCCCAGCTCGTAACCGCGAATCTTTACCTTGCTGGGGTCATTGGTGGTGGCGGTGATCTCGTAGATGTCGCCGTTACGACTCACACAATCGCCGGCTGCATTGCTGGACAGCGCGGTGCCGTTGAAGGCGGCCGGGCAAACGATGCGATTGAAGGTGCCGTTCTTGATGTTCTTCCAGAATCCGGCCACGGTCAGCGCGCCGCCGTTGCCGTAATACCACTCCAGGCTCAGGTCGGCTTGCTCGGCGGTCAATGCCTTCAGATCGGTCTGGCCCTGGGCGACGACATAGGTGGTGGTGCCGCCAGTATTGGTGCCGGTGGAAATCGTCGAAGCGATCGCGGTGTTGCTGTCCAGAATCGGTCGCACCAGGACCTTGGCGGCCGCAAAGCGCAGCAACAAGTCCTCGCGCATATCCAGCACCAGATTCAGGCTGGGCAACCAGTTGGAATACGCGTAGGGCGCGCGATCGGTGCCGACCACGACATTGGCATCGTCGCTCGCGGCTTGCGTCTGAGTCAGGTAGGTATCGGTGGTGCGTTTGGTATTTTCGTAGCGCACGCCGACGTTGCCGCGCAGACGCATGCTGCCGATGTCGGTGTCGATGCGCGCCATCGCATACGCCGAAGAAATGTCGTTCTCGATGCTGTAGCTGCTCTGCGGTGCGAACAGCACCGGCACGGTGATGCCCGCGGCCGCCAGCGAGCGCGCATAAGCCGCCACGTCCGGGGTGACCCAGCTGTCCTGCGAGGCGAGTTGTCCGTCAAGGAAGTTGCTGACCGTACTGCTGGCTGCGGACAGCTCCGGGAACATGTCGAAGCCGGACACCGCACCGGTCCTGAGCAGATACAAGAAGTCGCGCCGGCGCACATCGCGATCGAAGGTTTCGCGACGGTATTTGGCACCGAAGCGCACCGCGTTCAACGCGCCCAGTTCAAGATACCGTTCGGCATCCAGTTGCAGCGACCATTCCTTGTTGCTGAGCGACTGGATGGAGCCGTTGGGGTATTCGCTGCGCACCAGATTGGCCTTGTTCCACGCACTGGCGTCAGTGGCATCGGCATCGGTGGTCAGCGAGATCGCGTCGGGATTGGAGGTATCCAGCAGCGTTGCCGAGGGAATCCGTCCCAGGATCGCGGCGCGCTCGTTCTCGTCGGTCTTGCCCCGGGTGTAATTGGCCGCGCCACTCAGCGTCCAGGCATCGCCCTTCCACTTGAAGTCGTAGGTGAGCAACTGAGTGGACAGATTGTGCTGTTCGATCTGATGATTATTTTCCAGCCAGTAATCCGACGCCGACACCTGTGTGGCGGTCAGCCCGTTGGTCTGCAGCACTGTCAGCGGACTGCGCTCAAACGAGTACACCAGCTGGTTCATGTCGTTGGCGGTCCTGTCCTGCGAATACAGCGCAGTGAGGTTCATCTCCAGCTGGTCGCCAGGCTTGCATTGCAGCCCGCCATTAAACATCTTGCGCGTGGTCTCGCGCTCGATCGAGCGATAGCGCGGACGGCGTGGGATATACAACGTGCCGGCGTCGGTGGCCTGCGTATACCAACGGTCGATCCACAGATAATCGGCACGATCCTTGAGCTTCTGATAGCCGGCGCTGAGAAACACGCCAAGATCGCCCGCACCGAACTTGAACTGGTCGATATAGGTCAGCACGCCCTTGGGCGTTGGCGAACCGCCGGCAAACTCGGAGTACTGCGTTTTTGCTGAGAGCAACAGTTTGGTCTGCTGGTAGTCCAGGGGTTTGGTGGTGTTGATGTTGACCGTGCCCGACAGGCCACCGGCGTCCATGTCCGCCGACAGCGACTTGATCACCTCGATGCCGGCGGCCACTTCTGGCTGGATGATGTCGTAGCGGAAGCCATCGGTGAAATCGGCGCTTTTGATCACCTGGCCGTTGATGGTGGTGGCCGAATACTGCGGCCCCAGGCCACGCACGCTGATGGTGGAACCGCGCCCGTTGATAGTGGAAATCTGCACACCGGGAATGCGCTGGATCGCCTCTGCAATGTTTTCGGCAGGAAACTTGCCGATGTCCTGCGCAGAGATGCCGTCGGTCATGCGCACGTCGTCGCGCTTGTTGTCCATCGCGGTGATCAGGCTCTTCTGGTAGGAGCTAGTGACCTTGATGGCATCGAGTTGGGAGATCTGCGCCGATGCTGCCGCCGATGCGTCCTGTGACTGCGCGTTGGCGCCGCAGGCAAGCAGCGACAACGCAATGGCGAGGGACAGCGAGGAGGGCGAACAACAACGCAGCGGGGCACGCGGGAGAGGCGACATGAAAGATCCTGAAGTGGAATGGCTGGACGACGACGCAGGTGGCGTTCCGATCGATCAGCGATGACAGATCCCGGCGCTGGCAACCCAACCACACGCGCACAGGTCACCAGTTCCGGACGTCCGGAACCGCCTGCGATCTGTTGTCTGCAAGCACCCCGCAAGCCCCCCGTGGGTGCCGATGCCGCGTCCGTCCCAGGACGGGCACGCATGCCATTGCTGATCAACGGCCCTGACTGGAAAGTACCAATTCAGTGGAGTTGATTCTTATGGTCTCTAAAAGATCGTGTCAACAGTCACTTTCGAAAGTGTTCGATAGCACTCTGATAATGCACTCGATCCTTGCCGCCATTGACCTGCAACGGTGCGTGCAAGGATATTGGGTGCCCACCGGGCATCGTTGTCACATGACCAGTCACTGACCAATTCCCTGCGACCAGACCAATTTTGCGGCGCCCACGTTGCGGCCCCGGCATTGCAATCACTGCTGGCTGCGTCAGCGTCCTTCGCAGCGTGCTCATGTGTGTTCCAAAGCGCGTATCGCGTGGACTTGCGCAGGCGAATCCGTGCCCCGATGACTGCGTGCCGCGCCATGACGACAACGTTGTCAACGGATGAGCCTATACGCCGTCCAATCGCCGCAACGACCACATCGACCGTGACGCATGCACGCTCATGGTGCAGAAGACGGACACGGTGGCACGTCGCCAGTCATGGCGTTTCTAGTGCAATCGACCTTCATCGTTGCGCAAAAACCCGCGCTCCGGAGTAGCAGCGAAGCCCAGCAATTGCAGTCCGACACCCAACACTGCGTCCTGCGCTGGATCCACGCGCGACTGCAGTTGCCAGCGTCCGTCGGGCCAGAGTTGCAGCTGCGCCTCGGCCTGCACGCCGGCGGGCAATGCGGTGTCGGGCAGCAAGGTCAGCACGGCGGTGTGATCCAGGCACGCCGGCTGCCCGGACAAGCGCAGCGGCGGCAGGCCGGGCAGCGCGCCCGCCCCGCTTGCCAGCAACTGCAGGCTGACCCGCCCATGCGCCTGCACGCAGCCGGTGGCATCGAATAGCAGATCGACCTGCTGTAGCTGCAATGCCAGATCGATCAGTGCCACGCCACCCGGCTGGCGCACCAGTAGTTGGCCCTGTGCATTGCGAATGCCGCGTTGTGCACCGTCCACCAACAGCAGTTGCAACTGTGTGGACTGCAAATGCACCTGACGTTGGCCACGCAACAGCGGCCAGACCCGCGGCCGCACCGCCACATCGCCGAACACGATGCCTTGCCATTGCACCTGCCGCAACGTGCCGGCCCAGATCGGACCCTCCACATCCAGCACCGAGAACGGCAGCCCCTCGCGCGGCAGCACCAGGCGCAACGGGACAAATGCCAGCAGCGCGACGCCCGCCATCGACAACACGATCAAGCCCCAACGCACGCGTGTCACGGTCCCGATTCCGCAAACCCGCAGCGTACGCGGAGTTGGCCCTGATCGCGTGCCACGCTCAGTTGTGTCGGCGCCAGGCCGTGCGTCTGTCGCAATCGCTCAAGCCAGCCGAACAGCGCGGCGGCACTGACGGCCTCGATCTGCACCTCCACCCCGCCCGCGGCGCTGCGCTGTTGGGAGGTGATGTTGACGCCGGCATCGCGTGCGCTGCCTGCGATGATCTCGGCCAGGGCCGCTGAGCCCGGTGCGGCGGCGCGTCTGGTCGACGCTGCCTGCGCAGATGCATCGAGCACCAGCTGCGCAGCAGCCGCATAGCGCGCCCAAGCCCGGTCATGCCAGTGCCGCAATGGGACGTAAAGCGCATACCAGCCCACCAATGCCGCCAGTGCGGCGCACATCACACCCAGCATGCGCCGCTCACGCGGCGCCCGCGCCTGCCACCAGTGCGTGCCGCGTTGCACAGGTGCCTTCATCGTAGTGGCCCCAGCGTCAACGGTGTCCGCATGCGACCGTCTTCGACCTGGCTGCTGCCCGGATCCACGTGCCAGCCGGCATCCGCAAGCCGCGCCGAGAGCTGCTGCAGGCTGGCGTCATCGTTGTGCAGCAAGGTCACGCGCAACGGCTGTGCGGCGTTGTAGTCCAGCTGATCCAATTCTGCCGCTGGAAGGGTATCGACTGCGCCGAACAAGGTGCTCAGTTGCACCGCCAGGCGATCGGTCGCCGTGCCGGCCTGCCGACGCGCCTGCAATGCGGCTGGCACCGCCGCTGCATCGCGCGCACCCAACTGCGTGGCGGCGCGCGCTTGCAGTACACGCGCACCGATCTCGTAGCGCAAGGTCTGGGCCAGCAACAGCAACCCCGGCGATAGCAGCACCAGCGCAGCCAGCACCGCCAGCCGGCGCGGAGCGCGCTGTTGCTCAGCAGCGGCCTTGTTCGCGAACGGGTGCTGCAGGAGATCGATCGGCACGTGCGCAGCGTAGCGCGCAAAGCAGGCGATCGACTGCGTCGGGTCGGGCCCCGGCGGCACTGCCGGCACACGATCGCCCAGCAGCAGACGCGCTGCCTCTGGCTCCAGGCTGCAGGCCAGCTGTGCGCCGCGGATCAGCCAACGGCCGTCCCAGTGCATCACTGCTACCGTCGCATCGACACCGGGCTCCAGCAACAGGCAATCCGGCACCACCGCATCGGGAGCGAAGCCGAGTTGCGTTGCGCGCGCCAGCCACTGCTGCATCGCTACGCTGTCCACTGCGGCGATCAGGCGCGTGCCATCGGCCTCAGCGCTATCGGCGATCACCACATGCAGCGCCTGCGTCTCAATCGCCAGATGCTCGGCCAGTTGCAGACGCGCGGCGGCCCGTGATTGCGCCATGCTGCGGCCAGGCAAGCGCAACCAGCGCAGATGCACATCCACACCCGGCACCACCAGGAGGGTGCGCGCGGGTGGCTCGGGCGGCGTGGTGGCTTGACCCACCGACTGCACCTGCCCCTGCGCATCCACACGCACCGCAATGGATTCGGCGGCTGCATCGGCTGGCAGCAACAACAACGTGGTGGTCATTGGTCAGAACTCCATTGGCGTGCGACCAGTCGGACCCGGCCTGCCGTTTCCTGTTGCAGCAACGCTTCCAGCATGACCTGCGCGCCGGCATGGTCGACCTGGCTGTAAAGAGAGAAGTAACGGGTGCGCAGTGCGAGCTGTTCCATCACCGCATTGGACAACTCGGCCTGCACCAGCGCCGGCTGGCTGAGAAACATCCGGATGTCGCGCCATCCTCCAGCCGGCCGTGCAGCGATAACGCGTCGCGCGGCCGGCAGCTCCAGCGCTCCTCCGGTCAACGCCACCAGCACCGGCGCATCGTCCAGGCGCAGCGTGTTGATATTGATCGGCGACAAGCGGCCCTCCGGCAATGCGCAGACATACGGCTGCAGTTGCGCAATCAGTTGCGGCGTATAACCGGCAATGGCGCGCAATTCGCTGACGCCTTCCAGCAGGGTTGCACCGGTGCGCTGCGGTGCGGCGGCCTGCAGGTAGCGGTCGTCTTCGGCACCGTGCACGCCCGGCTGTGTGTCGGAGTCGATCCAGTCCACCAATGCGTCGGTCAACGCATGCGCCTGTTGCGGGGCGATGCCCAACACGTCGAGCAATGCGCGATATTGGCGTGCTCCCTCATCGCTACGCTGCCATTGTTCGGGCGCACCAACGACCACGCTGTTGAGATTGAAGCAGCCGCCGCGATCGCGCAGACGCACGCTCACCGCACCGTCATCCAGTGGAAAGCGGATCGGCTGGTCGTTCCAGCCGCCGTCCAGCGTCGTGCGCAGCGGATCGCGCTTGGACAGCGCCTGCAAGCGTTGCCGCGCAACGGCCTCGCTGCCCAGGGCGTACCACTGCGCTTGCGTCATGGCTTCGCCATTGCCGCTGCGGCGCAGACCAAAGCGCAGGTCTTCCAGCACGGCCACCATCAGCAAGGTCATCACGGCAACCAACAGCAATACCGTGAGCAAGGCCACGCCGCGTTGCCTGGCAGGTACGTGCAATGCCATCACCTGCGCCCTTCCGGCAACAGGAACAGTTGGCGTACGCGCCCCCAGTGCTCCAGGTCCAGCTCCAACGCGATCGCATCCGGCAACGCTTCAAGCCCACCGCTCCAGCCATCGCTCCATTGCGCCCGGTAATGGAATGCCACCGCCGCCGAACGCACGCCGCGCAACAGCACTTGCGGCGTGCCAGCTGCCGCGCCGTCGAGCGCAGAGCGTGCGCTGCGCTCCAGCCGCCCATCCACGACCCGATATTCCACGTATTGCAGCGACGCACGCGGCGCCTGGTCCGGATTGCTCCAGCCACGTCGCACGAACCCGAACAAGGGCCCGTACGTCCCGGACGCACTCGCAACAAATGCGCTGCGTGCGGCGCTGCCCTCGCTGTTGCGGGTACGGCGCACCGCGGCCTGCTGCAGGTCGCTGCGCAGCAGGCCATGGGCCAATTGAAAGTCGCGAATCTGCTGCAGCCGCGCGCGCACGGCATCGCGCTGATCGATGCTCTGCCGCATCACCGCCACCGCAGCTGCGGCCACCAACGCGAACACCGCCAAGGCCACCAGCAGTTCGATCAAGGTGAAGCCACGCGTGCGCTGTTTGCGGATCATTCAGCGCTCCGCAAGACATTCAGACCGGCAACTTCCTGCACTTGGCCTGCGGGGCGCACGCGCACCTCGATCCGCAACAGGCCTGCAGCGCCGGCCGGCAGCGACTGGCGTTGCCACTCCCAGCTGCGCCCGCCGAGCATTACCTGCCCGTTCGCAGGCGCACGGATTGCCGGAGCCGGCGCCAGCGTCGCTTCAATCGCCTGGTTTTCTGCCACCACCGCGGCAAGTGCGCGCTCTTCCAATACCACCGCGGTGCGCGTGCTCTCGCCGGAAAGGTTCAACAGGCCGACCACCGCCATGCCGAAGATCGCCAGCGCGACGATCAGTTCGAGCAGCGAGAATCCGCCCGATGCGCGTGCGTTAACGAGAGGGCGCATCGACCTGCACCACGCCTGCGGCATCTACCACTATCTGCATCTGTTGCCGGCCATCGCCCAATGCGATGCGCTGCGGTGTGGCCGCACCGGTGGGGTCGAAGCGCACACTCACGCGTGTACTGTCGGCAGGCAGCTGCACCTGGACGTCTTGCGGCCAGCGCATCGCGGCAAATGGCGCTTCGTCCAAGGCGACCCACTGCTGCTGCGCCTGACGCCGGAAACCATAGCCGCCGGCATCGATGCTGACCTCCACCATGCGCAAACTCATGATCGCCTCGTCGCGTGCATGCATCAGCGCGCTGGCCAGCGCGTCGGCATGATCGTGCAGATCGCGCCGCGTATCCGGCAAGGTCATCACCACCAAACTGCTGGCCAGCGCGGCAATGACCAGAACGGCAAGCACTTCGAGCAAGGTAAAACCACGCGCGCATCGGTTGGCCATGGGCATCGGCACGCGCGGGGAACACTGCCGTGGAGGGCCCAGCACTGCAGACACGGCCGGCACTCAGCGCCAGTTGCCGATATCGGCATTGTCGGCGTCGCCACCTTCAGCACCGTCTGCGCCCAATGCGTACACCTCGAAGCTGCCATGACGGCCCGGACGCCGGTACTGGTATGCATGGCCCCACGGGTCTTCCGGCAGCCGGCGGATGTAGCCGCCCTGCCGATAGCGCTCCGGTCGCGTCAATCCGCTCGGCGGGTTGAGCAAGGCTTGCAGCCCTTGTTCGGTACTCGGGTAGCTGAGGTTGTCCAGGCGATAGGTTTCCAGCGCCTGCTCCAGTACCGCCACGTCGGCGCGGGCTTTTTCCATCATTGCGCGATCCTGGCTGGGCATCACATTGATCATCACCACGGTGGCGAGCAGGCCGATGATGACGATGACCACCATCAGCTCGACCAGGGTGAAACCACGCATGCGTCGCTGTGCTGTAAGCGAACTAGGGCATGCATGAGAATGGATGGACTGCATGACGGTCTCCAAAGATAAGCGGCCGCGCTCAGCCAAGCGCGAGGGTGTTGAATTGCAGGATGGGCAGCAGGATCGACAACACGATCACCGCCACCACGCCGCCGAGCAGCACGATGATGGCCGGCTCCAACAGGCTCATTGCGGCGGTGGTGAAGGCCTCGAATTCGCGCTCCAGGTAATCGGCGGCACGCTCCAGCATCGGTGCCAGGCGTCCGCTGTTTTCGCCACTGGAGGCCATGTACAGCAGCGTTGGCGGAAACACCGCCGCGCGCTTCAGGGCCGCGGCCAGACTGCCGCCTTCGCGGATCGCAGTGACCATGGTGTCGGTGGCCAGCCGCAATGCGCGGTTGTCCACGGTGCGCGCAGCGATCATCAGCCCCTCCATCAATGGCAGGCCGCTGTTGACCATGATCGCCAGGGTGCGTGCCATGCGTGCGGCGTGCAGATCGCGGATCAACCGGCCCAGCAGTGGCGCGCGCAATAGCGCCCGGTCCGCTGCAAGACGCAGCGCCGGGCGTTTGAGCAGCTGCACCGTTGCAACCAGCGCCAGCACCAGGACGATCAGCAGCGGGATGCCTGCGTGCAGCAGGAAATGCGACACGCCGATCACCACGCGCGTCAGCAACGGCAAGGCGCGGCCCATCGAATCGAACTGGTCCACCACCTTGGGCACCACGAAGGTCATCAGCACGATCACCACCGCACCGGCGGTCGCTGCCAGCGCTGCCGGATAGACCAATGCAGACTGCAACTTGCTGCGCACCTGTGCCTGGCGTTCGAGCAGATCGGCCAGTCGTTCCAGCACCTGCGGCAACGCACCCGCGCTTTCGCCGGCGGCCACCATCGCGCGATACAACGCAGGAAACGCCTTGCCCTGGCGTGCCATCGCATCGGACAGGCGGAATCCTTCGACCACCAATGCGTGTGTCTGGCTGGTGACCCGACGCACGCCGCGGCGTTCGGACTGTGTGCCGATGGTGCGCAAGGCCTCTTCCAGCGGTGCGGTCTCCACCAGCGTGGCGAGCTGGCGGGTGAACAGCACCAGATCCTTGCCACTGAAGCGCGCCACGCGCACGGCCGTGCTGGCGGTCGCGGCCGCAACTTCCACACGCACCGGCACCCATTGGCGCTGTTCCAGCTGCGCACGTGCGCTGTTTATGCTGTCGGCACTGATCACGCCGTGCCGGTTACGCCCATGCAGATCGAGCACGGTGTAATCAAACTGCGGCATGCGCGTCGTCCTGTTGGCGGGTCACACGCAGCGCTTCTTCCAACGTGGTCAGGCCCTGCAGCACGGCCGCGCGTGCGGCCTCGCCCAGCCGCGGCGCGCGTGCGAAGGCGACAGCAGCCAGCGCGTGTTCGTCGGCGTTGTCGCCGATCAAACGGCGCATCGCATCGTCCACCGCAATCGCTTCGTAGATGCCCACGCGCCCGGCATAACCGCTGTGGTGGCAGACGTTGCAACCCACGGCGGTGTAGATCGCTGCATCGGCCGGCGCATCCAGCAGTTGACGCGTGCCGGTATCGATCGAACGCTCGCTACGGCACTGCGAACACAAGCGCCGCACCAGCCGCTGCGCCAGGATCAGCCGCAAGCTGGAGGCGAGTAAGAAGGGTTCGATGCCCATGTCGCGCAGCCGCGTGACTGCACCCACCGCATCGTTGGTGTGCACGGTGGAGAGCACCAGATGGCCGGTGAGGCTGGCCTGCACCGCAATCTGCGCGGTCTCGGTATCGCGGATCTCGCCGATCATCACCACGTCCGGGTCCTGGCGCAGAATCGCACGCAGGCCGGCGGCGAAGGTCATGCCGACGCGTGCGTTGACCTGGGTCTGGCCGACGCCGTCGATGGCGTACTCCACCGGGTCTTCCACGGTGAGGATGTTGCGCGAGCCATCGTTGAGCAGGCTCAGCGACGCGTACAAGGTCGTGGTCTTGCCCGAACCGGTGGGCCCGGTGACCAGCACGATGCCATTGGGCACCTGCAGTGCACGCTGCACGGTGTGCATCACCACAGGTGGCATGCCCAGTTGCGCCAGCGACAGCGTGCCCTGTTCCTTATCCAGAATACGCAGCACCACCCGCTCGCTGCCGCGCGTGGGCAAGGTGGAGACGCGCACATCCAGCGCCTTGGCCCCCATCACCAGCGACACACGCCCGTCCTGCGGGATGCGTTTTTCGGCGATATCCAGCCGCGCCATCACCTTGACACGCGACACCAGCAGCGGCGCGATGCGTCCGGGTAGCGTGGCCGCCTCGCGCATCACGCCATCCACGCGCAGGCGCACACGCAAGCGCGATTCGTAGGATTCCAGATGCACGTCGGATGCACCCAGCCGTGCGGCCTCGGCGATGATGCCGTTGATCAGGCGGATGATCGGCGCATCGTCCTGGCTGTCGAGCAGATCGGCGGTGGGGATGTCGTCGATCAACGAATCCAGGCTGCCATGCAGGTCCAGCGCTTCCACCTGCACCCCTTGCTCCAGCCCGGCATCGGCGTAGATCTCCGACACATGCCGGTCGAACACGGGGGCTGCCAGCGTGCGCACCTGCAGCGGCATGCCCAACGCGCGGCGCAGCTCGATCAAGGCCTGCACATCGCCACCTTCGCGCAGGCCGATCTGCGCCGTGGTGTCGCTGCCAAGCAGCACCACGCCGTGGCGCTTGGCGAATGCATAGGAAATTCTGGCGCGCGCAGTGCTCATGGCATCAACGTTGCACGGGACGTGCGCCGGGCGCAGGTGTCGGTGCCGGCGCAACGGGCGATGGACCTGCCGGCAACTGCGGCGGCTGCGCACGCAAGTAGTCGCGCACCAACACATCCAGCGCCGCTTCCGGGTCGCCATCGGCCAACTGGCGGTCGCGCAGGTAGTTGTAGCGCGGCGCGGTCATGCGCTGGGCATCGGCTGCATCGCGAATGATGGTGGGGCGAATGAATACCATCAGGTTGGTCTTGTCGCGGTTGCGCGACTTGTGCCGGAACAACGCGCCCAGGCCGGGCACATCGCCAAGCAGCGGCACCTTCTCCACGGTCTGACGGTCGTTCTGATCGAGCAGGCCGCCAAGCGCCACGATGGCACCGTTCTCCACCACCACGCGCGTTTCGATCTGGCGCTTGTTGAACACCAGCTCCGACGATTGCGCGCTGACCGGACCGGCAATGGCCGAGACTTCCTGCTTGATCGCCAGCGTGATGCCGCCGGCGGTGTTGATCTGCGGGCGCACTTCCAGCTCCACGCCCACGTCCTGGCGCTGGATGGTGCGGAACGGGTTGTCGTTGGCCGCACCGAGCACTTCGCCGGTGGTGATCGGCACTTCCTGGCCCACCAGGATGCGCGCCTGCTCGTTATCCAGGGTCATGATCGAGGGCGTTGACAACAGGTTGGAGCCGGTGTCGCTCTTGACCGCATCGATGATCATGCCGAACACCGCATCGTTGCTTTGCCCAGCCAGGCCGATCAAGCCGCCACTCAAGCCCAGCAGCGACTGCGCAGCCACGTTGCGCGCCTGTTCCAGCACCGAGTCGTCGTCGGCATTGCCGCTGCGCGTGCCAGCCGCCGCAGCGGCCAACGGCACGATGCCGGGCGACGCGCCGCTGTATTGCGTGGCGATCAACGGTACGGTGCCGTTGCGGCCGGCCAGCAGCAGCTGCACGCCCAGGCGCTTGGCGGCGGTGTCGGAAATCTCCACCACGATCGCTTCGACCAATACCTGCTCGCGATGCACATCCAGCTGCCGGATCACGTCTATCAAGGCGCGCTGGGTCTCCGGGTCGGCGTTGATGATCAACGCGTTGGAGCCTGGGTAACGCACGATCACCGGGCGCTTGCCTGCGGCCGGTGCGATCACCTGCGCCTGCGCAGCGCCGGTCGCGGCGGCCACATCCACCGCATTGGTGCGAGTATCCTGTCCGGCCTGCGCCTCATTGCCTGGAGTCTGGCCGACCAACTGCTGCAACACCGGCAATAGTTGCTCGGCACTGGCGTGTTGCAAGCGCACCACGCTGACGTCGCCGCGGCGCTCGGCGCGCCCGTCCAGATCGACTGCAGTACGTACCACGCGCTGCACCAGTGCGGGATCGCCACGCACGATCAAGGAATTGCTGCTTTCCACCGGCAGCACCGACAACACGTTACTGCGCTCGCCGCCTTGCCCGAACAGCGAGGTCAAGGTGCGCGCCAGTTCCTGCGCCGAGCTATTGCGCAGCGTCACCGTATCGATGGCCGCACGGTCGGTATCGATCTGCGCCACCAACGTGCGGATGCGGCGCAGGTTATCGGCATAGTCGGCGATCAACAGGCTATTGCCTTGCGGCATCGCCATGATCACGCCACCGCGCCCGATCAACGGCTTGAGAATCTCCGCGGCGCTGCGTGCGTCCACGCGCTGCAGGGTGAAGACCTGCGTGGCGAACCCCAGGTTGCCATTGCCGGCGCTGCCGGGCTGTTGCGCGGCAGTGTCGTCGGGAATGATGCGATAGGTCGCCGGTCCGCTGGACACCGCAATCAATCCATTGGCGCGTAGCACGGCCAGCAGCATGCCCAGCAGATCGGCTTCGGACATCGCCTGCGCACGCGCCACGTTGACCGAGCCCTGCACGCGCGTATCCACGATGAAGGTGATGCCGGTGGCACGCGAGACGTCCTGGATGAAGGCGCGCAGGTCCACGTCCTGCAGGCGCACTGCCGGCGCATCGGCGGCATGCAGTGCGGTCATCGGCACCGCGGGCACTGCGAGCAACAACGTGGCCGAGAGCAGCCAGAGCGGGCGAACGGCAGTCATTGCGGGCGCTTCAAGGTCATGGTGCGGGTCTGGCCGTCGCGGCGGTAGGTCAGCGTGGCGCTCTGGCCATTGCGCAGTTCGTCCTGCAGTTCGCGCAGATGTTCTGCATCGAGCGGGCGGCCATTGATCTGGGTCAGCACATCGCCCGGCGCCAAGCCGGCCTGACGCAGCAACGCGCCATCGCCGCGCGGCATGAGGGTGAAGCCGTCACCCTCGGCGCTGGCCCGCAGACCCGCGCTGGCGAGCAACTGCTGCGGGTCGACGGCGGTGGCCGCGGTCGGGTCTGCTGCCGTGGCGACATTCGATTGCACAGCTGCCGCAACCGCAGCCGACGCGGTGACGCCCGTTCCCGCTGGAGGGAGCGCTGCAGTAGCAGATTCACGCAATGCGATGCGACGTACACTGCCGCCAGCGCGCAGCAGCACATGATCGGCCGCGATCGCCTGGACCACAACGCCGGGCGTCACCGTGTCGCCTGCGCGGTACGCGCCTTGCCGGCCATCATTGCCGCTCAGATAGGCAGCCGCCTGGCTGCCGCCAACACGCACGCCATGCAGCACGATGCCATCGCTATTGGCGTCGGACGCGCTGCGATGGAACACATCGCGAAGCAATGCGGACACGTCGAGCGTAGCGACCGCACCGGTCTGCGCCGTGCCCAACGGCCCGATCGGCGTGAGCACCAGCCACAGCAGACGCACACCTTGCAGCACCAGCAATGCGACCACACCGCCCGCCACCGCCGTGCGAACGCCCGGCGTCAGCAACAAGGAATTCAACGAGGGCCAGGCGCGTTGCAAAGCGGACATCCGTCTTAGGATTTCGATTGGATGACAGAATGCGGCGGCAATGTGTCAGTTCGAAGAAACCGATGACACAGGCCGACACACGGTGCCACACGACAAAATGCGAACGCCCGCCATGCAATGCACAGCGGGCGTTTGCGGCACTTGCAACTGCGCCTCAGATCAGAAGCGTGCTGTCACACTGATGTCATAGCTGATGCCGGGCTGGTAGGTGTACAGGTCGACCCGATTGCTCCCCACCTTCTGATACTCCTGGTACTTGGTCTTGAGCAGGTTGCGCGCGGCAAAATTGACCGACACCGTATCGCCCGACCACGCCAGTCCCTTCTTGATCACCAAATCCAGCGAGGTGCCCGGCTTGTCGATGTAATCCGGCTGCCCGGGGCGACCACGCGCGGACACCCGCTCGCCCACGTAGTTGGCGATCAACGTCGCCTGGCTGTGCGTGCGCTCGCTCTCCACACCGATCTGCAGATTGGCGATGTCGTCGGACTGGCCCTGCAACGCGGAACCATCGCGAATGAACAGGCTCGCCTGCACCGGCGTACTGAAACCGTACGGCTGCACGGTATCGCCGTCGCTGGCACTCACCTTGGACGTGGTGCGCGTGTAGTTGCCGGACACGAACACGCGGTTGTCGCCCCACCAGTCTGCTGCGATCAGCACGTCCAGATACGTCTTGGCCTCCAGCTCGATGCCGTAGAGGTTGGCCTTGGGCGCATTGATGAAGCTCTGCACGATACCGCCGCCCGGTGCGTCGTTGACGATGGCCTCGATCGGCTTGTCGATGTCCTTGTAGAACGCGCCGATGGTGACGTACTGGCCCGGTTCGAAGAACCATTCGTAGCGTGCATCCAGATTGACCAGCTCGCTATCGACCAGGAACGGGTTGCCGAAGAACTGACGGTCAATGTCCGGGTCCAGATATTGCTGTGGCGCCATTTCGCGGAACTGCGGGCGTGCAATGGTCTTGGATGCGCCAAAGCGCAGCTGCTGGTTCTCGGCAAGGTTCCAGGTGACCGTGGCCGACGGCAACGCATAACTGTTCTGCAACGGTGCCACGCCGTCCTGGCGCGTGCCGCTGAAGATGTCGTACGGATGCACCGCCTGGGTGGCATCTTCGTAGCGCACACCGACCGTGGCGCGCAACGTCGGCATGATCTCGCCTTCTGCCTGCAGATACGCCGCCTTGACCTTCAAGGTCGCGTTGTAGGCCGCCGCACCGAAACTGCCGGTGGTTTCGCGCAGCCGCAGCAGATCGTTGCTGAGGTTGTAGTCGGAGAACAGATAATCCACGCGCTGATACTGGTTCAGGAACGGCAGCGGGCCATCCAGCGCCAGGAAGCGGAATTCGCGGCTCCACGCGCTGCGGTCGTTGTCCAGATAGGCCAGACCGCCCTTGACGGTGAAATCGTGCTCGATCGGCAAGCGCCAGCTGACATCCACGCCGCCGCTGGCGACCTTGTCGTCGACCTTGCTGAAGCGCGTGTAGTTCTGCACGCGCGAGGCATCGTGCGCCCAATAGCCATCCAGCAGCTCGTAGCGAATACCAGTTTCGTAGGGCACATCGCGGCTGGCATTGGCCACTGCAGCGCGCCATTCGATCTTCAGGTCGTCGTATTCGCCGAAGGCGTGCGAGCCGCGAAGCTGGTTGTTGATCAACTGCCGCGCGTACCACTCGGTATTGTCGTCGCGCACATCGAAACCGGCCAACTCATCGCGGCCGGCGCGGCTGCGCGCCACCTTCAAGGTGTCGTGCACGTACAACGTGGTCCAGCCGATGGTATGCCGGCCATATTCCCAGCCCAGCCCCAGCATGCCGTTGCTGCGCACGTTGTTGCGGGTGGTGGCGAAGTCGTAATCGGAATTGAACTCGACGCTGTCGCCGACAAAGATGCCGTCCTGCTGCTTGCCGCTGCGCGTGCGCCATTCGTTGTCGTAGCTGGCCACCGCGATAATGCCCAGCTTGGCCTCGCCCACGTCCATGCTGTAACCGGCGCTGCCGCCGACATTGACGTCCGGAGCGATGCTGTCCCTTTCCTGCAGCACATACAGGTTGGCATCGTTCAAACTGCGGCCGATGCGACGGATGTCCTCGCGCGAAAAGCTGCCCAGATCGACACGGCGGCCGGTCCTGATCGCATCGCGCAAGGCAGCAGGCTGCTTGCGCGTACCATCATCAACGCCCCACGCGTCATCGCCGGAGCCGTAATAGGTCAGGCCTTTTTCGCCGGTGCTGACGCTGTTGGCGCCGCCGCCCACGGTCAGCGAGAGGAACGGCTTGTCGGGGACCGCCAGCGATTGCAGATCGATCACGCCGCCGCCGAATTCGCCCGGATAATCGGCCGAATAGGTCTTCTGCACGGTCACGCTGGCCAGCACGTCGCTGGGGAACAGGTCCAACGGCACCACGCGCTGCATCGGCTCGGGGCTGGGCAGCGGCGAACCGTTGAACAACGCAGACGAATAGCGCTCGCCCAGGCCGCGTACATACACATACTTGCCGCGCGACAGGCTCAGCCCGGTGACACGCGTCAGCGCCACCGCGGCGCTGCTGTCGCCGGTGCGCTCCATGTCTTCGCGCGTCACGAACGAGGCCACTTCGGAGGTTTGCAGCATCGGCTCGGGAATGTAGTCGCCACGCACCACGACCTGGTCGAGTTGCTTGGGCACACTGGTACCGGCCGCGCTGGACGTACCGCTGCCGGTATCGGCGTCGCTGGCGGTCGACTGCGCCATGGCGGCGCCGGACATCAGCAGGGTGGAAATGGAAAGAGACAGGCCCGTCCGCGACAGACGGGCAACAGCAGAGGTTCGCATCGTGGGAGCCCTGGCAACAGAAAGATGAAGCTGGACGCATCGCAAGGCGACCGATGGCCGCCCTGCGATGCAATGCCTCAGCAGGGACGATCGGCGGTCAGGCCGCAGGTCCAGCCCTGCCACCAGGTGTCGTTGGCATCGCGCACGCCACCGATGTAGTTCACCTGCTGGAAGAAGCTGCTCACCCCGTTCAAGCCCTGGAATGCCGGCACTGCGTTTTCATTGGCGCCATTGACGAAGGTGTTCTGCAATGTGGACACGCCATTGGCGACGTTGTTGGTACCGGCCGCAAACTGGCTGGCGGCACGCGCGTCGCTGCCGAATGCCGTCGGGCAGGCGAAGAACACCGAGTTGAAGGTGCCGAGCGTGTCGGTATCGGCCAGGTTGAAGCACACCAGGCCATCACCGGTGCCGCCCGCAGGACGGGTGACCACCGAGTTGTAGAACGCGGCCTGCGTGCCCTGGTTGAGCATGATCGCCGCGCCGGCGCGCGCATTGCCCACGTAGGTGAAATTGGCCACCTTCGGGCGCGAATACGGCTGGCGACGCAAGCTGCTCCACTCGTTCATGCGATCGCCGCCGCCGGCACGCTGCACCACGATGCCGAACTGCAGTGCACCGTTCCAGCCTGCATCGGTATCCAGCGAATCGTCGTCGGCACCGGTGATGACCAGATGGCTACCGTTGACCGTACCGCCGAACCATTCGATGCCGTCGTCGGAGCTGTTGTGGATCTGCACATAATCCAGCTTGGTACCGCTCCCCACACCCGCCAGCGTGATGCCCTGCAGTTCGTTATTGGGCGAAATTTCGAAGCCCGAATACATCACGCGCAGGTAGCGCATCGAACCGCTGTTGTCGGTGGCGTTGTTGCCGCCATAGAACGCGTTGGTCCCCTCGACCTGCGCCTGACATTCCGGCGTACCGGACACCGTGGTGCCCGGGCAGTTGTTGATCGCCGCACGCCCCAGCACCACGATGCCGCCCCACAGGCCGATGGTGTTGGCACTGACCGTGCTCTCCAGCGCCTGACGCGCGGTGAAGACGATCGGCGCAGTCGCGTTGCCTTCGGCAAAGATCTGCGAACCGCGATTGACCACGACGTAGTCGCTACCGGCCGACCCGAACAGGGTCACGCCCGGCTCGATGGTCAAAATGCCCTGCGTGCTGCCAGCGGCCGGTGCGGTGGCGTTGCCGCCGCGGTCGGTGCCTACATTGACGCGACCGCTGATCGAATACACGGTGCCCGTGCGCGCCGGCACTACCAGGTTGCCGTTGATGGTTTCCGGCAACTGGCAGGCGCGTAGCGTGTTGTTGGCGATGGTGCCGACGTTGGAAAAACCGCTCGGGCAATCGGCGGCCGGGCCGCTCGGTGCGGGTGCCGGCGTTGGTGCAGGCGTGGGCG
This sequence comes from Xanthomonas sp. D-99, assembly GCF_017746145.1. Lineage (NCBI taxonomy): Bacteria > Pseudomonadati > Pseudomonadota > Gammaproteobacteria > Lysobacterales > Lysobacteraceae > Xanthomonas > Xanthomonas sp. D-99. Next base: position 273,440 of record NZ_JAGHWU010000005.1, read on the forward strand.
CCGGCGTCGGTGTGGGGGCCGGTGCAGGCGGGAATGCACCTTCCCCTGGCGAGGCGACACGGTCGGCTCCGCCACCACAGGCCGACAGCGCCAGTGCGGTACCAAACGTCATGAGAAGTGTCTTACTGCTGTTGCGAACGGCCATGCGGCTGATCTCCAGGTCAAAGGGTCCGGTATGAAGAGGAGTCGTCAAGAATTGGTGGCGTTGCGCACACTGCAGTGGCGAGCACGTTCAAGATCCCCGTCACTTTTATAGGGGGCATCTGTGTCATTTGTCTTACCGCGACACAATTGACATACCAATGCCACACACCGCCATGCAATGTAGAGCGATGACACACACAGACATCCCGAGCCCGCTGGCCGACTGGATCGTGGCGCAAGCCGTGGCCGGCCATCCGCCCGAGCAAGCGCTACAGCCGCTCCTGGATCAAGGCTGGAACGAACAGGACGCCATCGATGCGGTCGAGGCACTGGTCCGTGCCCACATCCAACAACACGCGCAAGCAAACGGCTTGCCGATGCCGGTGCGCGTGCCCGCGTTGCAACAGGACACCGATGCATCACTGCTTGCCTTGGGCGACCGCGAGGTACGCGTCTTGGTCAGCCTGTTGCTGCCGCGCGTGGTGGTACTCGGCGGTTTTCTTTCCGGCGGTGAATGCGATGCATTGATCGCCTTGGCCCGCCCGCGCCTGGCGCGCTCGCGCACCGTGGACAATGCGAACGGAGAGCACGTGGTGCATGCAGCACGCACCAGCGACAGCATGTGTCTGCGCGTGGGCCAGGATGCGCTGTGCCAACGTATCGAAGCGCGCATCGCGCGCCTGATCGACTGGCCAGTCGATCACGGCGAAGGGTTGCAGGTACTGCGCTACGGCACCGGTGCCGAATACCGGCCGCACTACGATTACTTCGACCCGGACGCAGCCGGCACCCCGGTATTGTTGCAGGCCGGCGGGCAACGCGTCGCCTCGCTGGTGATGTACCTCAATACGCCAGAACGCGGCGGCGCGACGCGTTTTCCTGACGCGCATCTGGATGTCGCTGCGGTCAAGGGCAATGCAGTGTTTTTCAGCTACGACCGCCCGCATCCGATGACGCGCAGCCTGCACGCCGGCGCGCCGGTCTTGGCCGGCGAAAAGTGGGTGGCCACCAAGTGGCTGCGCGAGCGCGCAGTGCGCATGCCCGGATAAGCAGCGCAACACCGCGCCGGCGGGATCGACCCCATCCGCCGCCAACGCGGAGCGACATGGCACCTGCATCGCCTGCAGTGCTGTTGGCTGTTGGCTGTTCCCCACGCTGCGAGCGGCGCATCGCCGACACGCAAGCGGCCCATCAGGCGTGCAACACAATGACTTGCTGACTGTCCCCAAAGACGGCAGCAGCGCGACGCGAATTGAATTTGTCAGAATATGTTATAACATGTCATTACTGACACGATTCCACTGGCCCGCAGGTATCGCCCGCTTCATGAAGATCCATCCCCTCGTGGCGACTGTCGCCGCTCTGCTGTTTGCTGCCGACGCACGCGCGCAGTCCTCCGATTCAGCGCTGACGCTTGGCAAGGTCGACGTCCATCAACATCACGAAGGCCAGCTCAGTGCGCATCAGGTGCTGACGTCGGTAGATGTCCTGGGCGCCGACCAGATCGAGGACAAGAACGTGTCCTACAGCTGGGAATTGCTCGGGCAGATGCCCGGCATGCAGTTGACCGAAACCCGTCAGGGCGCCGAATCGGGCAAGGTCAGCTTCCGCGCCTTCAACGGCGAGGGCTATCTCAATGCGATCAAGACCCTGATCGACGGCATTCCCAGCAACGTCAACAGCGGCAACCAGCGTTTCATCGACATGCTGTTTCCGCTGGAAATCAGCTACATCGAGGTGGTGCGTGGCACCAACGATCCGCGCTACGGGCTGCACAACATCGGCGGCAACATCAACTTCGGCACCCGCCAGGGCGGCAGCTACACCGATGCCCGCGTTGCCTACGGCAGTTACGCCAGCCGCGATGCGCAGATCGCGATAGGGCGCGAACGCGACGGATTCGCGCAGAACTACTTCATCGGCGCACAGGCATCGGATGGCTATCGTGCGCACGATCGTTCCAGTAAGTATGTGCTGGGCGGCAAGTGGTTCTACGGCAATCTCGACGAGGGCATGCGCATCGGCCTGACGGCACGCGCGTACCGCAACCAGGCCGACGAGCCGGGCTTCATGACCGCAGCAGAGCTGCAGACCGACCGTCGCAGCTCGGACCGCCGCAACCGCAATGATGGCGACGACCGCGACATGCAGCAGGCCGGCGTGCACCTGGACCTGAAACTGACCGATGCCCTGTTCCTGGGCAGCAAGCTTTACTACAACCGCTACGAGGACGACCGCCGGGTGACCTTCAGCGACCTGCCCACCGGCAATGCGCCGCGTCAGCGTCGACGCTGGGACGAAACGCAGGTGGGCATGCTCAACACCCTGACCTGGCGCGCCAATGACCTGCTGACCCTGGAAGGCGGCATCAACTACGAACATCAAGACAATGGGTACCGGCGCGAGCGCTTCAACTATGCCGAGCCCACCGACTTCACCGCAGCGCCAGCGCGCATCCAGAACGACGACCGCTATACATTCAACAATTGGGGCGCCTACGTGCAGGCCATCTATCAGCCGGTCGAGGCCCTGAAGCTGGTGCCGGCCTATCGCGTGGACCGCTTCGACGGCGACACCCAGCTGCCGGGCGCGGTGCGCGCACCGCTGCAGCGTTACGGCAGCATCGGGCAGCCCAAACTCAGCGTGATCTACGCCCTGACCCCGACCACCAATGTGTATGCCAACTGGGGCCGTACCTTCCAGGTGTTGACCGGCTCCACCGCCCCGGCCTATCTCACCCCAGGGCAAGCCGGCATCCGCCCTTCCACCAACACCGGCGTCGAGCTGGGCATGAAATTCAGCCCATTTGCAGGCAGTCAGGCGCGTATCGCCGTCTGGCAACAGGATGCGGAAAACGAAGTCTCGAACATGCCGGCCACCGGCACTACCGTCACCTTGGGCAAGACGCGTCGCCGCGGCGTGGATGCGCAGATCAGCGCACAGCTGGGCGATCGATGGACGCTCTGGGCATCGCATGCCTACCAGGAAGCCAAGATCACGCGCGACGACCGCGCCGCCGCGCTTTCGCTGCAAGGCAACGAAGTCATCGCCACGCCCCGCTACATCAGCAACATCGGCGTGGACTACCGCGCGACCCAGGCGTTGCAACTGGGCCTGCAGGGACGCGCCCAGGGCGACTACTACCTCGAGGAGCGCAACGTGGCAGGCAAGTACGGCGGTTTTGCGACGCTCGACCTCACGGCGCGCTATACGATCAACCCGAACTGGAGCGTGGACGTGCAGGTCCGCAATGCCACCGGTCGCGAGTATGCCTACGTGTGGTACGACAGCTTCTTCTGGGCACAGGCGCAGCCCATGTTCTCGCCCGCGGCCGGACGGCAGCTGTATCTCGGGCTGAGAATGAAGCTGTAACGGCAGCGGCAGCGGTGGCGACGTGCGAATCGCTGGTCCGCAGCGTAGCGGCTGCATGAACCGTCATCGCCAAGCCGGCAACTGGCGCCCCGCCGCGGCCCCGGTACGCTGCCGTGGGCAAGCGGTCGTGGCGCGCGATGCCTTACATCGCTGCGGCAACACGCGGCCAGGCAACCAGGACCGCATCGGCGTCCGGCTCCGTTTACGGCAGCGGGCAGGCACCTGGCCTGCCGAGGCATCGTTCAATCACCGTCACCGCCGTCCAAACAGGCGTTGATCGATCCGCAACATCACAAATCGCAATGGCGTCCATGCCAGACATAGCCCGGCGAGAATGCCCAGCGTATCGGCCAATGCATCGTATGGGTCGGCGCTGCGATTGGTGGTCAGCGCGCCTTGCGCGATTTCGATGCCGATGCCCAGCAGCACCAGCCCGAAGGCGGCAAACACCAGTGCGCGTCGAGTCGCAAACAACTGTACCGCTCCCCAACACAACAGCGCGAAGGTCAGGAAATGCTCGGCCTTGTCGCTGTTGGACGGCAACTCCGGAAACTCCGGCGGTGGCCCCAGGCACACGGCAATGACCACGACGATCGCAGCGATCCACAGGCCCACCCACAACCGCGGCCGGTGAAACGGTCGTAGTGCCGAACTCACAACCGCCATGTCAGATCGCCGGACAGGAATGCAGGGGCAAAATCGACATCGCGCGAGAAGCCCATCACCTGGAACCGCTCGCCCATCTCGTTGGGCAGGGTCAGCCGCTTGATCTGTTCGCGCAGACGCATGCGCCCCACTTCATCGGTGCGCGTATCGGCCTGCGCCAACAATGCGTCCAGCCCATTGCCGAGCAGGAAGCTTGCTTGCGTGCAATACCCGGCCAACTCGAAACCTGCGCCGGTGCCTGCCTCGGCCAACGCGGTGAAGTCCACCGATGCGGTCAGATCCTGCAGACCCGGCCAACGGTAGAGATCTTCATGCATGCGATGCCGGTAAAACGCACGCAAGGTACCGTCCTCGCGCTGCGCACGATAGAACTCGCCGCGCGGGTAACCGTAGTCGACGAACAACATCGCGCCACGCTTCAAACCGCCGGCGACCGCCTGGATCCAGTACGGCAACTGCGGCAGCAACTCGGAGCGATAGCCATCGGCGAACGGCTGCTCCAGATAGCGCTCCAGGTGACGCACGGCCGCACTCAGCAACGCATCGGCCGGTTGCTCGCCGCGCGCGAAGTGCTGCTGGTCATCCAGCACCACGGTTTCTTCATACACCTGCCCATCGCGCAGTGCAAAGCGCGGCGTGGGCAATGCGTCGATGACTTCGTTGGCGAATAGCACGCCATCCCAATCGTCCGGGAACGGCGCATCCAGCCATTCCACCAGATCGAATACCGGCGTGATCAGACTGCGCCCCAGCCGCTCGCGCTGACGTTCGCGCAGGTCGGCGCTGGGCTCCAGGATCGCGTAGCGCTCGGGCAACGCGTCCAGTTCCAGCAGCCGCTTGAGCGTGACTTCGGCAAACGCACCGCTACCGCCGCCCACTTCCAGCACCCGCGCCTGCGGCCCGAGCTGCTGCAATACCGGCGCCAACGCGCCGGAAACGGTGGCCGCAAACAACGGCCCCAATTCCGGGGCGGTGACGAAATCGCCGGCCTCGCCGAACTTGCTGGCGCCGGCGCTGTAATAGCCCAGGGCCGGCGCATACAGCGCCAGCTCCATGAAGCGCGAGAACGGAATCGCACCGCCGGCGGCCTGGATTTCGGCGCGCACATGCGCAGCCAGCCGGTCGCTGTGGGCCAGCGCGTCCGGATCGGGTGTGGGAAGGTCGGCGTGCATGCGGGCACCGGTTGCGTGGACAATGCACAGGATATCCGAGCCCTCCGCAACGCCGAGCGAGTACGTCATGACAGACAGTCCCAAGGTGGTGTTGATCACCGGTGCAGCCCGCCGCATCGGCGCGCAGATCGCCACCACGCTGCACGCTGCCGGCTACTGCGTTGCGCTGCATGCACACCGCTCCGCCGAGGTGCTGGACGCACGCGTGGTCGGACTGTGCGCGCGGCGCGCCGGCAGCGCGCATGCCTTGCACGCCGATCTGCGGCTGCCCGATGCGCCTGCGCAATTGGTGGCCGGCTGCCTTGCCGCCTTCGGTCGTCTGGATGGCGTGGTGAACAACGCCTCGGCGTTCTACCCCACCGCCATCGGTGAGGCCACTGCGGCGCAATGGGACGAATTATTTGCGGTCAATGCACGCGCGCCGTTCTTCATCGCGCAAGCCGCCGCCGCACAGTTGCGCCAGCGGCGCGGGGCCATCGTCAACCTTACCGATCTGCATGCGCAGCAGCCGATGCGCAATCACCCGCTATACGGCGCCTCCAAGAGCGCGCTGGAAATGCTGACCCGTTCGCTGGCGCTGGAACTGGCGCCGCACGTGCGTGTCAACGCGGTCGCACCTGGCGCCATCCTGTGGCCGGAAGAAGGCAAATCCGCCGACGCCAAGCAGGCGCTGCTCGCGCGCACGCCGCTGGCGCGCATCGGTACGCCGGAGGAAATTGCCGAAGCGGTGCGCTGGTTGCTGGACGACGCCAGCTTCGTCACCGGGCATACCCTGCACGTCGATGGCGGCCGCCAGCTCAGTTGAACGATGCTTCCGGGGCCTGCGCGCTTTCGCTGCGTAGCAACGCTATCCCTGTCATGCGCGTGAGCCCGGTTGCCGCCTCGGCGCGTGCGGCACTGCCAGACAGTCCGCACGCCGTGGCGCTATTTGCATGCTTGCTCGGCCGCGTTCAACCGCGCTGCCAGAGCAGCGCTATTGCGTGACGCTCAACTCCGGCGCAGCTGCATCCAGCTCCACCGTGGCAAACGCGCTGCCGTACTGCGGATGCGCCTGCCACAGGGTTGCCAATGTCTGCCCGCTCAGCGGGTCGATGAAGTCCGGCGCGATGTCGGCCAGCGGCTTGAGCACGAATGCGTGTTTGAGCTCGGGCCGCGGGATGCGCAGATGCCCGGGGCCTTCGACGATACGGTCGCCGAAGAACACCACGTCCAGATCCAGGGTGCGGTCGCTGAAACGCGGGCCGCTGCGATCGCGCCCATGCGCATCTTCCAGCGCATGCAGCCAGTGATCCAGCGCGTCCAGATCCAGATCGGTCTGCAATACCACTGCGTTGTTGACGAAGTCCGGCCCATCGAAGCCCACCGCGGGCGTGCGGTACGCGGGTGACACGACAATCTGGCCGAAGCGCGCGCGCAGGGCGGCGACAGCCAAGCGCAGGTAGTGGGTCGGCTGGACGTTGCTGCCGAGGCTGAGAAGCACGGTGGTCATACGTTATTCGCGCATGCGGCCGGCGTGGACGTCAACTGTTGCAATCGCGTTGCACCCGTCGACGCAGGCGCCGGGTGCGCGCAAACGTGGTCTCAGGCCACTTCCAGCGCATGCGAAACGGCGCGGAACACCCGTCGCATTTCCAGCGGCTTGCGCAGTACGTGCACCGGCAGATCCGACGGGAAATGCGCACGTTGCAGCGGCGCACCGACATCTTCCAGCACGATCGCCGGGCCCTGGTACCCCAGCTCCTGCATGCTCAGCAGCACGCTCACTGCCGAGAGCAGGATGATGTCGCTGTCGATGATCACCAGATCCGGCATCGCGTGCTGCTGCACCAGTTGCAGCGCCGCGGCGCCATCGCTGGCCAGCTGCGGCTGATAGCCCTGGCTGGACAGTGCATTGCCCAGCAGCGATAGGCGCGTGGCCTCGCCATCCACCAGCAAAATGCGCTGCCCATGGCCAAGCGGCAGCGGCAGTTCGGCTTCGGTCACCGCCGTCGACACCGCACGCATCGGCACGATCATGTCAAAGCGCGTCCCTTCGCCCAGCCGGCTATCGACCACGATGCTTCCGCCATAGCTTTCGATGATGCGCTTGCACGAAATCAGTCCCAACCCGGTGCCATCGGCCTTGGTGGTAAAGAAAGGGCTGAACAGGCGCGCGCGGGTTTCATCGCTCATGCCCAAGCCGGTGTCGGCCACGCTCATGCGCACGCGCGAGGCATCATAGCGGTCGGCTGCCAGGATCAGTCTGCCGCCCTCGGGCATCGCCTGGATCGCATTCAAGCCAAGGTTGAGCAGGCATTGCTGCAATTCGGTGTAGTTGGCCTCGATGGTCAGATCCGCAGCGATGGTGTCCATCTGCAGACGAACCCCATCGGGCAGGCTGCTCTTGAGCAGCATCTGCACGGCCTGGAACAGATTGGCGATGGACACCTGCTCGCGGGGCTTGTTGGACCCGCGCACGAACGAGAGCATCGACTCGGCCATCTCATGTCCGCGCCGGCCGCATTCGGCCACCACGTTGGCCAGCTGACGCAGCTGCGGATCGTCGGTGCGCCCGGCCAGCAGGTCGGGCACGATCAACAACGGTTGCAGGATATTGCGCAGGTCGTGACTCAAACCGGCCGCCAGCATCGCCAGGCTTTCCAGACGCTGTGCGCGCATCAGCTCGCTTTCCACGCGTTGGCGTTCCAGATCCGCACGCGCCTCGCGGATCGCGCGGATCACCGCGCTCGGCAAGCGCGTCGGGTTGTGCTTGATGATGTAGTCGTTGGCGCCATCCTGCAGCGCCTTGACCGCGGTCTCCTCACCCATGGTGCCGGAGACGAAGATGAAGGGTGTGGCACCGTTCTGGCGCACCAGGCGCAGCGCCTGGTGGCCGGAAAAGCCCGGCATGCTCAGGTCCGACAGCACGATGTCCGGCTGGAAGTCGTCCAGCGCGGCGCGCAGCGACGGCTCGCTGTCCACGCGCTCGAATGCCGCATCCAGCCCGGCCTCGAGCAACTGATCGGACAACAGCTCGGCGTCTTCCGGTGAATCTTCCACCAGAAGGATCTTCAGCTGCTCCAGGTTGCCACCCTCATGCGGCATGATTCAGTCCAGCTCCGGTGCCTGGTTGATGACCGCCCAGAACGTGCCGAGCGTCTTGACCGCATTGAAGAACTGATCCGCATCCACCGGCTTGACCACATAGGCATTCACGCCCAGGTCCCAGCTACGGGCCAGATCGCTTTCTTCGCGCGAGGACGACAGGATCACCACCGGCAGGCGCTTGAGCGTCTCGTCGCTGCGCACCTGCTTGAGCACTTCCAGCCCGTCCAGGCGCGGCATCTTGATGTCCAGCAGCAGCACGGCCGGCAGGCCCTCCTCGCGGTCGGCGAACATGCCACGGCGCAGCAGGTAGTCCATGGCTTCCACGCCGTCTTCGACGTGCACGATGGGGTTGGCAAGGCGGGCTTCGCGCAAGGCGTCGACCGCCATCTCCGCATCGGCCGGGCTGTCTTCTGCCAGAAGAATGGTACGGATGGCGGTCATGCAGTGAACTCTTGGTTGGGCGCTTCAAGCGCAGGAGGTAACACGAAATAAAACGTGGCGCCCTCGTCGACGACGCCTTCGGCCCACACCCGGCCGCCGTGACGGGTCAACACGCGCCGCACGCTGGCCAGGCCGATGCCGGTCCCAGCGTATTCGCTGGCCTTGTGCAAACGTTGGAACACACCGAACAATTTTCCGCTGTATTCCATATCGAAACCGGCACCGTTGTCGCGCACGCTGAACTGGTGGCCGCCATCGGACATCGGCGTGTAGCTGACCTCGATTTTGGCCACCTCGCGCTTGGCGCTGTACTTGACCGCATTGCCAAGCAGGTTCATCCACAGCTGGCGCATCATGTTTTCGTCGGCAACCAGCACCGGCAGTGGTGCGATATGCCATTCCACCCGGTGGCCGGTGTTCTCGCTCTGCACGTTGGAATCCAGAATCGCACGCGTTTCGGCCACCAGCGATTGCATGTCCACCGCCTGCAGGCGCAGCGCACCGCGGCCCAGGCGCGAATACACCAGCAGATCGTCGATCAGCGAGGCCATGCGCCGCGCCGAACTGCTGATCACTTCCATGTAATGGCGCGACTTCTCGTCGGCCGTATCGCCCAGATGACGCGCCAGCTTGTCGGAGAATCCGGCCACATGCCGCAACGGTGCGCGCAGATCGTGCGAGACCGAATAGCTGAAGGCTTCCAGCTCGCGGTTGACTTCCGAGACCTGCTCCACCTTGCCTTCCATCTGCCGGTTGAGCTCATGGATACGCAACTGCGCGGCCTTCTGCAGGCTGATGTCGCTCACCGTCATCAGCACCACGTCTTCGTCGGTGGTGTCGGGCAGCGGCATGCGGCGTGCATTGATCAACATGGTGCGCAGCACGCCGTCGGCGGCGCGCTGCTCGTGTTCGTAATCCCACAACTCGCGTCCACGCAACAACACGTCCGCCAGACGCTGGTGGATCTGCGCATCGCGCCAGACGCCCCCGCCCACATCCTCCAGCGCCATCAACTCGTTGCCGCGCTCTTCCAGGCCATACAGGTCGGCGAAGGCAGGGTTATGCAACACGATGCGCTGGCTGGCATCCAGCAGCACGATCGGCTCGCGCACGGTTTGCAGCACCGAGCTGGCGCGGCCATTGGCGCGCAGGTATTCCTGCTCGGCCGCCAACCGGCGGCGGATCTGCCGCTGCAGCAGCCAGGTCACCGTGCCCAGCAACAGCAACTGCACCGCCAGCGCTGCCCAGCTCAACACCGCGTAATGCATGCGCTCGGTTTCGGCGCGCGCATTGCGCAGCGCCAGCAGACGGCCTTCGGCGCTTTGCAGGTCATCGATCAGCACACGGATCGGGTTGTTCAGGGTCATGTCGTTGATCAGCGCGCGGATTTGCTCCGGCGCGGTGGTCACCGCAATGCGCTCGGCCAATAGCAGACGCCGTTCGATGGTGCTCTGGATGCGCCCCATGCGTACTTGCTGGGCGGGGTTGTCCTTGGTCAGAAAAATCAGCCGCTGCACCGCGGCCTGGGCCTCGCTACGCCCGCGCCGCATCCGTTCCAGCAGTGCCGGGCGCTCGACCCCATGCGAGCGCATCAGCGCTGCCGATTCGGCATTGCGCATTGCCGCTTCCAACCGTTGCGCGTTTTCCAGCACCTGCTGGCTATGCGAGACCCAGGTCGCGGCCTGGTTGGCGTTGCGGGCCATCTGCTGCAGCAACAACGAGGGAACCACCACAATCAGGAACACGGCAACCGCCAATAGAGGCAGGCGCCAGCGATCCCTTTTGTCTGCCTGGACCGTTGTTTGCATTGCTGGACCGAATTCGCTCGCTGCAGGGGCCAAGGACTGACCGGCATTGTCTCCGATCACGCAGCTTGCCAGATTAATGATTCAGAGAAATCATGTCAGTCTGTGACATAGCTGAATGGGCATAGCATACGTGTAGCACGCGTGAAAACGGCGCGAGCGCGTTGCCGGCCATCGGCACGCCGGACGGTTCTTCAAAAAACGAAAAAGGCGCACTCCGTGGAGTGCGCCTGGTGCTCGGGTCGCCGCCTCGCCTCAGCGGCCCGGCATTCGCAGCAGCTGCGCTTACTTCTTCGCAGCGGTGACCTTCAGGCCGGTCGACTTGACGCTCTTGACGCCCTCGATGCCCTTGGCAACGGCAACGGCCTTGTCGTGCTCGGCCTGGGTGGCGACCGCACCGGTCAGGGTCACGATGCCGTTCTTGGTCTCGACCTTCACGTCGGTACCGGAGACGTTGTCGGTGGCCAGCAGGTCGGCCTTGACCTTGGTGGTGATCCAGGTGTCGGTGACCGGCTTCTTGGACTCGTTCATGCCGGCAGCATGATCCTTGTGGTCGGCATGTTCCTGCGGTGCCGCGAATGCCTGCGACGCGCCGAGGGTCAGACCGAGCGACAGCGACAGCGCCAGCAACTTGCGTGCATGCGTCATGTTCTTCATACCAAGCACCTCCTGTTGAATGTGGGCGCAGCTTGCGGTGGCGCTCGTCGAGCAGACGTGACCGTTGCATGCAGAGGTTGTGAACCCTGCGCACACGCGCAGGTGCAATACCATGCCGGCTCCCTCCGTCGTTGCGATGAACCGTTTTCAATGCCTAAACTGTTCAATCTGGCCGTTGTCGGCTATGGCTATGTCGGCCGCACCTTTCATGCACCGCTGATCGCAAGCACCCCCGGCCTGCAGCTGCACAGCGTGGTGTCTTCCAAGCCGCAACAGCCACAGGCCGATTTCCCCGGCCTCACCGTGGTGGCCGACCTCGACAGTGCGCTGGCCGATCCCGCACTGGATGCCGTAGTGCTGGCTACCCCGAACCACACCCATGCGCCCTTCGCGCTGAAGGCCCTGGCCGCCGGCAAGCATGTGCTGGTGGACAAGCCGTTTGCGCTGGATGCGACGCAGGCACAACAGATGGTCGATGCCGCCAACGCCGCGGGACGCATCGTCAGCGTGTTCCAGAATCGCCGCTGGGATGCGGACTTTCTCACCGTGCGCCGGCTGATCGAAGAAGGCCAGCTGGGCGAGGTGGTGGAATTTCATTCGCACTTCGACCGCTATCGCCCGCAGGTACGTGACCGTTGGCGCGAGAGCGATAGCCCCGGTGCCGGACTGTGGTACGACCTGGGCCCGCATCTGCTCGATCAGGCGATGCAGTTGTTCGGTATGCCGCAGGGCATTGGCGCGGATCTGCAACGTCAGCGCGACCATGCACGCAGCGTCGATTATTTCCATGTCACCCTGCACTACCCCCGGCTGCGCGTGATTCTGCACGCCGGGTCGCTGGTGGCCGATGGGAGCCTGCGCTTTGCCGTGCACGGCACGCGCGGCAGTTACCTCAAGCATGGCCTGGATACGCAGGAAGACCAGCTGCGCGCCGGCCGTCGCCCCGGCACGGTCGGTTGGGGCGTGGACCCCGTACCAGGCACGCTCACCCGCGTCGACGACGAAGGCCGCGTCCACACCCATCAGCCCGACAACCTGCCGGGCGACTATCGGCAGTGCTACGCCGCCTTTCGCGACGCACTGGCAGGCACCGGCCCGGCGCCGGTCAGCAGCACCGATGCAGTGCAGCTGATGCAGCTGGTGGACCTCGCGCAACGCAGCGCTGCGGACGGCCGAGTGCAGTGGCTGGATGCCTCACGCGGCTGATCGCGACCGGCTCTGTACTTCCAACAGTGCGCGCCGCGATGACGGCGCGCACCGTCATCGCATCCCAGCCCTTACGCGTCCTTGCTACCGATCGTCGGCGCTGCCGAGGTCGTGGTCATCACCGCGTGGCCGCCGAACTGGTTGCGCATCGCCGCGAGCAGTTTGTCGGTAAACGAATCCTTGTCGCGCGAGCGCAGCCGCTCCATCAGCGACAACGTGATGACCGGTGCCGAGACTTCCAGATCGATCGCTTCGGCAACCGTCCAGCGGCCTTCGCCAGAATCGGCCACGAACGGCGCGATGCCGGCCATGGTCGGGTTATGCGTCAACGCATCGGCCGTCAGATCCAGCAACCACGAACGCACCACGCTGCCATCGCGCCAGATTTCGGCAACCTGGTGCAGATCCAGCGCAAAATCGGCCTTGTGCTGCATCAGCGCGAAGCCTTCCGCATAGGCCTGCATCATTCCGTATTCGATGCCGTTGTGGACCATCTTGGTGAAGTGGCCGGCACCGCTCGGGCCAACCCGTCCCCAGCCCTTGTCCGGCGCCGGCGCGAGCGTTGCCAGGATCGGATGCAACGCAGTCACCGCCGCTTCGTCGCCTCCCACCATCAAGCTATAGCCTTCCTGCAGACCCCAGATGCCACCGCTGGTGCCGCAGTCGACAAACGCGATGCCGCTGGCCTGCAGCAATGCCGCACGCCGCTGCGAATCCTTGTAGTACGAATTGCCGCCATCGATGACGATGTCGCCGACCTGCAGCAAGGGCAGCAGCTGCGCCAGCGTGTCATCGACGATCTTGCCGGCCGGCACCATCAACCACACCACGCGCGGGCTCGGCAGTGCGGACACCAGCGCTGCCAGCGCATCGGCCGTGACGATGCCCTTGGCTTGCGCGCTGGTGCGCGCGTTCGCGCCCGGATCGTAGCCATGCACGCGATGCCCACCATTGACCAAGCGCTCGGCCATGTTGGCGCCCATGCGGCCCAGTCCCACCATACCCAGTTCCATAATCGCTCCTCATGATCTGATCAGTGCAGGGTGCCACGCTCGGCGTACGCCGGCGTGGCGGAATTCTCAATGGATTGTTCCGCGACGGTGGCGGCGCTGCACTGCTGCAGCTGCCAGTCGATCCACCGCCAGTACAAGGTGGTGCGCAAATTGTGCAACGTCAGATCGATGGCGTACGGCGTGCGCGGATTACGGTCGAGCAGGCGTGCCACGTGGTAGCCGATCGGCTTGGTGCCTTTGGGATGCACATAGACCAGAAAGCCTTGGTAGAACGGGTCATCCAGCAGCGTCTGCAGCTGCTGCAGCTGTGCCTGCTGGTCTGGGTCGAGCGTGGCGCGCAACGCTGCATCGCGCTCGTAAAGCAGGCGCTCGAAGCGGCGCTTGCCAGGCCCGCGCAACTGTTTGGCCAACTCCCAGATCTGCCGGTTGCGCGCGTCGTAGTACGCAAAGCCACCATGCTGCGCCAGCGCCTGCGCGGCTGCATCGCTGACATCCACCACCACGAAGTTTTCGGCCTGATTGTGGATGTCGTCCAGGTAGGACTTATCGAACACATGTGCGATGAAGCCTGGTGCGCCGACGAACGCCTGCCGCCCGAGCTGTGAGGTTTTCACCGCCTTGCCGTCGGCGAAGAATTCGCCGGCATGCGCACCGAGCAGGATGCTGTCGGTGTTATGCAAGGTCAGGAACGTGCCGATCGACACTTCGCCAGGCGTAAATACCTCATCGAACCCGCCATCGCCGAATAGCTCGCGCTGGGTAGCGAGCTGAGCCACCTGTCGGCCTACGCCGCACTCGGAACGCACCTGGCCACGGTAGAACGCATCCAACGCCTGCGCATTGCTGCCGCGCGGCTGATACCCGCGACCGAAACTGCGAAAACCGCTCCAGCCCTGCGCGGCTGCGCCACGCCAGCCGAATCCGACCCAGCCCAGCTGCAGCGCCGAGAAGCGGTAGCGCGGGTTGTTCTGCAAGTGCGTTACCGCGCGGAGGGTGGCCGCACCGAGTTCGAACGCATAGGCGCAGTGCGTGGCTGCGTCGTCCAGCACGGCGGTGAGCGCTGCGCCGCGCTGTTGCGCGTCCCAATCGGCCGGAAGCGTCAGCTGTAGGTCGCCGGCGGACTGCGCCTGCGCAAGCGTGCCGCGCGTGCAAGGTGCGCCGCGCTGGACCAACGGCGCGCTCACCGCGGCGCGATGGATGGTCCATCCCAGCCGTCGCAGCAGCGCTTCCACGCAATCTGCGCTGGCGGCGTGGGCGGTCTGGCTCGGCGCAGCGTCGGCGACCTGCAGAAGCTGCCCCGCCAACAAGCCACTTGCACATGCCAGCGCAGCAAGTCGGCGCAGGCGCGCATGCCGCGGCCGCATCGGCGCCGCTGGTGAGCGCGATGACGCACTGTGCTGCGCGCGCACAACACTCATTGATGGCATAGGCAATGAATCGTCCGCACGACGCCGCTCTCAAACGTAGAAAGCCCCGGCATGGCCGGGGCTCACAGGATTCAATTCAGACCAACCACTGCACCGGACTCAGCGACGTTCGCAGACGCGCTCGACTTGGCGATTGCCGTTGGCCTGCTGACGATTGCCCTGGATGGTACGTCCTGCCGCACCGCCCGCCACGGCGCCTGCCACGGTCGCCAGCTTCTTGCCGTTACCGCCGCCAACCTGGTTGCCCAGCAGGCCACCGATTGCAGCGCCGGCCAGCGTCCCGCCGATGCGGTTCGGGTCGGTCGAGTTCTTTTGCACTTCGACATTGCGGCAGCGCACGCGGGTGCCGTCATTGAACCTGCGACCTTCGTCCGCTTCGGTATAACGCTGCTGATGCGAATAATTTTGAGCCTGTGCGAAGGTGCTCGTCGCCATCAGGCCGATCAGGGACATACCCAGCAGGGAAGTGCGCATCTTCATCGTTGTTCTCCACGTTTCTCGCCCGCTCGGCGAGACATGGGCGCACTCTGGCCGCTGGCTCGAGAACACAACGTGAAGCGCACGCCTGGCTATTCAGGCTTTGTAGCGAAGCGTGAACACGCCATCACGGCTGCGTGGCGGGCTCGGTTTGCGGCACCTTCGCCGGTGTCGGTGGGGGGTCTTGCGCTTCGACCGGCAATGGCGCAACCGGCGGCTGCGCGACCGCTGTGGGAGCGGCTGCAGCGGGCGCAGGCGATGCGGGCGTCGACGCGTTCGCTGCAGGCGTTGCGGAAACTGCGGCTGTCGGCGCTGGTGTGGCCGCATGTGCAGGTGCGGGCGCAGGCGCTGCACTCACCGCAGCAGGTACTGCTTCGGTGACCTTGGGGAGATACGAATTCAGGCGTTCGAAAAAGCGCTTGTAGAACGCCGCATCCTGCACCGTGGTACTGGATACGCGCACCAGCGAATCGCCGCTGCTGCCGACCGGCAACGACAACGAGCCCAGCACGCCTACGCCCACGCTGGCCGAGGTGGAGCTCTTCTTCAGTGCGTAACGGTCCTGCAACGCACTGACGAATACCTGCGCCTTGCCGCCGTCCTGGCTGGCGCAGGAAATGCGCAGATTGAGTTGTTCGCTCTGGTCGGCTTCCTTGAGCTGGAAGTTCTTGCTGCCTTCCACCGCGGCGGCATCTGCGCGCGTGACGGCGTAGCCCTGGCTCAACAGCACACGCCGCGCCGCCTCGCAGGCTTGCGGTGAACTGGCCGCCACGCTGCGCGAATAGGTGTCGTCGGAATTGAACGACTCGCGCATCAGCATCGTGTCGCCCTTGCTGCCGCCGCAGCCAGCCAGGGTTGCCAGCGCGCCAAGCAGTGCGCCGCGCGCGATCAGGGAAGAACAAGACATAGGGAGATTCCGGCATCCAAAACCGGCACAGAGCATAGCGGCAACCCATGTGCGCGCGGCGTCGCGTTGCCGGGTCAGGGCAACGGCGGTTCATCCACTGGCAATTGCAGGTCTATCTGCAGGCGGCGGCCATCGGCACCGATGCGCTCGGCGCGCAGGTAATGGTGCGCACGCACCACCGCCAGTGCCACCGGCGCACGGCACGGTTCGCCCCACAGGCTCAACGCGAAGCCCTGTTGCTGCAGCCAGAGGGTAAGGCGGTCCCACAGCGCTTGTTCGCCACGCAGCATCAGGTCCAGATCGGCCGGGCCGTCGGGCACCAGGGTCGGCGACGCCAGCCAGCGCGCGTAGCTGCCATGCTCCACCACTGGCAGGCCCTGTGCCTGCACCGCCTGCAACAATTGCGCGGCCTGCTGCAGATCCAGCCGGGCACGACAATGCTGAAAGATCAGCGCGTATTCGTGGCTGCGATTGCTCTGTGCGTCGGCATGCGCCAGCGCGGCGGCCGGACGCCGATAGCACAGCACCCGCTCCTCGCGCAGGGTGAACAGGCTGGCCAGGATGCGGCCCAGATCCCAGGCCTGCGCGATCACGCGGCCGCCGACCACCACGTTCTGCACCATCGCCACGCCCACGCCGTCGGGCCGCATCTGCTTGCGCAGCGCATGGAAGACCGCACGCATGCCGGTCAGATAGCTGGCGTAATCGCTGCTCGCGTAAAGCTGCCCAGGCAGCACGTCGCCACGCCAGTGGCAGCCGAAATACGGCACGTTGGTCAGACACAGGTCGATCGGCCCCGCCGGCGCGGTGACGGCCAGGCTGCCGACCACCACCGGCGCCTCCACCGCATACCGCTGCAGACGCGCACGTGCCAACTGCGCGCGTGCCGGATCGATTTCCATGCCATGCGCGTTGCGGCCTTCCAGCGCGGCCGCCAGCAAGCTGCTGCCAAAGCCACAGAACGGGTCGAACACCTGCTCGCCCGGCCGGCTGAAATGGCGCACAAACGGGCGCATCTGATTGACCCAGCCACAATCGCGCCCGCCAAGCGGGTCGGACGCGCGCAGATCGTCTGGCAGCGCCCAGGCGGCATCGTCCGGGGCCGGCGTCCACCAGCTGCGCTGATCGAACTCATCCATCGGTGGGTTCCCACAACACATCGGCATCCGGGTCCCAGCCCGCACAGAGACGGCCGTTGGCGAAGAACACCAGCTTGTACAGATCGCCGGTCGCGTGACGCGCATGCATCGCGGCGTAGTCGGCGCTTTCGAAGACCACCTGCAGGCCCGTCTGATCGCGCAGCCGCACATTCCAGAAGTAATAGCCTTCGGTCAGGCCATCGGGTTGCCAGCGCGACCACCAGGGCTGCTGCATGCACTCGGCCAGCAAGGTGTCCACACCAACACGGTGCTCGCCGATATAGCGCAACGTGCCGTTGCTGCGATAGGCATCGTCCAACCGCGACAATTCTCGAAAGATCACCTGGCTGGCGCCACAGCTGCGCGCCCACGCGATGTACTGCGCAATGGCGTCGGCATTGTCCACGCCACCGCGCTGCACGATGCAGACCAATCGCAGCGGCAGCCGCGCTGCCAGCCGCCGTGCCGTCTGCACGAAGGTCGCCACATCGGCGATGGGCTCATCCGGGCGGAAACGCATGATCGCGTCGTTGCGCTCCTGCAACCGATGGTGACGCGACAGCTCGACCCACGACAGCCCGAAGCCAACCAGCGCATCGATCAGCTGCGCACCGTCCGTACGCGCCAGCCCGGCGCCATTGCTGTACAGCACGCGCTGCTCGATGCGCGGGCCGTTCGACGTGGTTGCCAGCGTCTGCAGCAAGGCTTGCAACCACGCCGCATCGTCGGTCATTTCCAGACCCGACAACGAATACGACAGCGGCACATCGCGCAGCAGCTGCAAGACAGCGCTCAATTGCCGGAAATAGGCAGGCCCAGGTCGCAACGTCGCTGCCGCACGACCGCCGCGGTGCTGCCGCAGATTTTCCGAACAGAACCCGCAGCGCGCCGAACACGGCCGCACCGAGGCATACGGGGGAAAGGTGATCGGCAGCGCCGCGCGATACGTGCGCGCGCCGATGCGCAGCGTATGCCAGCGACTGGCCTCGTCCTGCAGCGGCACGCGCCGCTGCAGGTGGGGTGCTGCGGCGCGCAGACGCGCCAACAGCGCCGAAGCAGGCAACAAGGAGATGTCGTCGATGGAAGCGTGCATGGCGAGCCCTGCGCGCCGCGCGTCAGCGACGTGCGGCATTGGCACGCGCGCGCACCTGCTCCAGCGTCCACTCCTGTTGCGACACGCCGTTTTCCCACACCGTGACCAGCGCGTCTTCGCTGTCCGCGTAGGTGTCGACCTCATCGAGCAACGCGCTGCGGTAGCTGCCATCGTGGCGATCGCGCAGCAAGGTCAGGCGACCGCGCTTGCTCTGCTTGCCCTGGTCGGTGATCGGGTCCTTGTAGACATCGACCCACTGTCCGTCCACGCGCACCGCCGAGCACTTCAACGCAAACTTCTGCGTGTCGCGGTCCACCTTCTGCAGCAACGCACCGCCCATCCCGAAGGCGACATTGTCGGCGGCATAGCCGGCGGCGGTGATGCGTTCCAGGATCGCGCGCAGCGAGGTCGGGTTGATGCCATCACCCTGGATCACCCGCACATGGTTGAGCACCTTGTAGCCCTTGCCATTGAGCTGATGGCCGAACGCTTCGTCCAGCAACCGCAGGCACTGCTCGACCACGTCCACCGGGTCGCCCGAATCCGGACGAATCACCACCGTCGCGCCGGAGGCGATCACTTCCTCGCGCAAGGTGGTACCCCAATGTTCGGAAATGGCACGGTAGATGTCGTAGCTGTCCGACACCACCGCCACGATCGAACCGGGGCGCGCGAACTGCCTCATCATGTTGCGATACGCATCCACCTCACGCTCGCGCCCCCAGCTGGTGATGGTGCTGTGCTCGGCAGCGGGAATCGAATACCCGGCCACCGGCGTGTGGTAATGCGCACGCGCCAGCAGCAATGCCGACAAGGTGTCGGTGCCGAGAAAGTTCACCAGATGCGCGGCACCGCCCAACGCGGCCGAGCCAAGACTGGACACGCCACGCGCGCCAAAATCGTGCAGTTTGAAAGGCAGCTGCCCTTCCGGATCGTCGCTGGTGCGCTCCAGGTAGTCGCGCACGATCTGCTTCACCTGCCAGCTCACCGTGGCCACCGTCACCGGGTACCACACGCGCAGCAACAAGGTTTCCAGATACGACGGCACCCAGAACGCCTTGGCGTCGGTGGACTCGATGGTCATCAGCACGTTGTGCGTTGGCACCACGGCGCCCTCGGGCACCGCGCGGATGCGGATCGGTAACTGCCCGCCAAGCCGGTCCACGATATCGCGCCAGCCGGCTTCGTTGAACGGCTCGCCATGCGCAGCCAGCAAGTCTCTCGCATCGTCGATGTCGGCGTGCGTCACCGGCCGGTTGATCGCGTCCTTCAGGAGCGACTGCAGACCGAAAAACACGGTCTGCTCGTAGAGCCCACCGCGCGATTCGACATAGAAAAACGAGGCATCGGTACCGGGCGGATATTGCAGCCAGTGGCTGGCCTTGTAGCTATCGGTGTTGAGCAGCAGGTTATCGAGGTAATGCATGACGGAAGCTCCTTCGCGTCGAGTGAACCGGCGGTCTGTCCGCCGGCGGGAGGTCACGGTTCAAGCGGTCACGGCATGTGCGCCCTGGTGGTATTGCGGCAGCACGTCGTCGTCTGCGCGTCAGCCACGGCCCAGGAAGAATTCAAGAATGTGCAGGTGGTCTTCGTACAGGCGCGGGCCCATCGCCATCACTTCGGCGATCGGAATCCAGCGTGCCTTGTCGGCATCGTCGCCGCCGCGCACCGCAGGCAACTCCCCGGCCGGAAACTCGAAATGGAATGCATGGGTAATGGTGCGTCCGCGCTGACTGCGCTCGGGATGATCGAAGACCTGCTTGCCACGCAACGAGCCCTTGAGCACCGGCACCGGCAACTTGAGCCGGGTTTCCTCGCGCAACTCGCGCAGGCAGCAATCCAGCAGCCCTTCCTCCTGGCCGACGAAACCGCCGGGCAACGCCCACAATCCCTTCCCCGGTTCGGCGCGACGCCGCACCAGCAGCACATGGCCCGAATGCACCACCACCGCATCGGTGGTCACGAATGTCGGCGGATATGGCGCGTCTTTCCACGCGGCGCGGTATTGCTCGATGAAACGGTATTCGGCCACCAGTTGCGCGTAGCTGGGCGAGTTGCGCCGGAAGGCCTCCAGCATGTCGTAGACGGGCGCCGGCACATTGCCACGCAACATCAACAGCCCGCCGTGGAAACCGATGTCGCCGGCTTCGAACAGATAGCGGCGCAATTCGGTGGCCGACAGCGTTGCGGTGTGTTGCACGTCCTCCAGCGGCCACTGCGGAAACTCACGCAGGTAGTAGCTGCTGGCATCCTTGTCCATGCCGATCAGGCCGATCTTCGCATCCAGCGTGCCGCCATCGGCTTGCACCGCTTCGGCAACCTGCCGCTGCACTTCGGCGATCCACAGGCTTTCGTTGTACAGATGGTCGCGTAGCGGGCGCACGAGCAAGCGCGCGTTCTCGCCCGGCAGCGCAGATTCGATCATCACCGCACGTTCGGCGACGGTCCAAGGGTTGCGAATGGTGCGGGGCGTGTCGGCCGAGCCGATCAGCACGATGAGCTTTTTCGCCTTGCCCAGCGCGTGGCGGGCGACGGCGGCGTGGCCGTTATGAAAGGGCTCGAAACGCCCGATAAACACGAGATAGTCGTACGGTGTTGCCATGAGAATCCCTCACGGTTGAGTGGTGAGCTGGCGGTCTGTCCGCCGGCTTGGTGAAATGCTACGCCGATGCACGACGGCGTCAAGCGGCCGATTTCCTCTGCATCGGCGATCGTCGCCGTGACGCAGCGGTCATCATCTCTGGCTAGACTCGGCGCTCTTGCTTCTTCAAGGAATTTCCCTGCATGCCACGCTCCATCGCGCAGGTGCTGCGCTGCCTTCTGGCAATCGGTGCACTGTTGTGCATCGCCTTACCCGCGCTGGCTGGCACGCCGGCTGCGCCACTGCGGGTCATGTCGTTCAACGTGCGCGTGCCGGCCGATACCGATGGCGACAAACGCTGGCAGGTGCGTCGCGCTGCCATGGTCGCCTTGATCAAACAGACGCATCCCGATGTGTTCGGCACCCAGGAACTGGTGAGCGAACAGGCGGCCTTTCTGGCCGAACAGTTGCCCGACTACCGCTGGTTCGGCCAGGGCCGGCGCGGCGATGACAGCGACGAGCACATGGGCGTGTTCTAGGACGCGCGCGTCCTGGAGGTGGTGGAGTCGGGCAACTTCTGGCTGTCCGACACGCCCGAACGCGCCGGCAGCATCACCTGGGGCAATGTACTGCCACGCATGGCCACGTGGGCGCTGTTCGAGCGCCGCAGCGACAAACGCCGCTTTTACCTGTTCAACACGCACTTTCCGTATCGCGATGAGGACGAGCCCGCCCGCGAGCGCAGCGCGCGCCTGATCCTGTCGCGCATCGCGCAATTGCCTGCCACTATCCCGGTGGTGCTGACCGGCGACTTCAACAGCGATCCGGACAAGATCACCTACCCCACGCTGACCGCAGTGCTTCGCGATGCGCGTGCACAGGCCAGCAAGCGCAGCGGGCCGGAAAATACCTTCCAGGATTTCACCACGCACCCGACCCGGCGCATCGACTGGATCCTGTATCGCGGATTGCGTCCTTCCCGCTTTGCGACCCTGGACGATCGTCCCGGCGGCATTCTGCCGTCGGACCATTATCCGGTGATGGCCGAGTTCGACTGGCCACGCTGATAACACGGACGCGCAAGAGCCGTTGGCCGGCAGCGAGGCGCGTGCCGGCTGTGACACGGCCACCCGATGCCCGCAGCGCTGCGGTCATCGGGCCGGATGAATGCCGGCATGCGTGGCGCTGGCCTGCAGCCATTCCAGCAAGGCCTGCAGGGTGACCGAGGGGGCGTCGCGCCAGATGATGGACAGCTCGCGCCGCGCCCAGGTTTCCTCCAGCGGCACCGCCGTCAGTTGCTGCCTGACACTGGAGCACGCCAGCGCCGCGTGCGGCACGATGGCCACGCCCACGCCGCGTGCCAGCATGCGGCACAGCGTTTCGAGACCCGGCACGCGCGCACGGATGCGCAGCTGTACGCCGGCCCGGGCCAGATGAGTCCGCAGGTGGCGCTGCAAGGCGTTGTCGGCCGATAACGCCAGCAACTGCATCGGCGCGATATCGGCCAGACGCAGGCTGCCTGCGCCGGCAAGCGGATGGCTGGCGGCCACCGCGACCACCAGGCGATCCTGTCGGAACGGACGCCGTTGCAGGCCGGTGAAGTTGGCATGCCCGGCCACCACGGCAAGGTCGGCACGTTCATCGCGCACGGCATCGGCAGCCTCCTCGCTGCCCCATTCGGCCAGGGTCAGGTCCACCCGCGGATGGGCCAGCAAAAAATCCGCAACGCACTCGGGTAGCCATTCGGAGAGTGCGGCGGTGTTCGCAGCCAATCGCAGAGTGACCTGTCCACCGGGTCCGTAATCGCCAAGCTCGCTGCGCATGGCCTGTTCCTGGCGTGCCAATGCCCGTGCATGCCGCAGCAGGACCTGGCCGGCGGCGGTGAGCGTCACGCCTCGCCGACCACGCTCGAACAGGGCCGCGCCGATCTGCAGCTCCAGCGCGCGAATACGCGCACTGGTGGCCGCCAGCGACAGCGCCACGCGGTCGGCGCCGGCAGTGATGCTGCCGGTGTCGGCCACCGCAACAAAGATCCGCAAGTCGGTGAATTCCACCTGCATCTGCACCTCCAGCCTTCGGCGTGGCCGAAGTCTGCCTCAAACAAAGACAGCTTGCCGGACACCGCTGCCGCACCGATCCTGCTGCCCATGAATGAAGACGTGTCGCAACTGGTCATGGTTGCCGCTGTGTTCCTGCTGGCCGGCGCGGTCAAAGGCGTCGCCGGCATGGGGCTGCCAACCGTGGCAATGGGACTGCTGGGGCTGTGGCTGCCGCCCAGCCAGGCCGCCGCGCTGCTGGTGCTGCCTTCGTTGGTGACGAATCTGCAGCAGGCCTGGGGGCCAGCTGCGACCGAGCTGTTGCGGCGTCTGTGGCCGGTGCTGGCCATGGTGGTGGCGGGCACCTGGTTGAGCGCCGGGTTGATGATTGGCGGTCATCCGCGTCACCTGCGCGGCGCGCTTGGGGTCCTGCTGGTCGCCTATGCCCTGCTTGGGCTTGCCCGCCGACAATGGACCCTGCCGCCACGTCACGAGCGCTGGGGCAGCCCGCTGATCGGCCTGGTCGGTGGCCTGCTCAATGGCGCCACCGGCGTGCTGGTCCTCCCGGTGGTGCCCTACCTCTCTGCGCTGGGCCTGCCACGCGACCTGCTGATCCGCGCACTGGCCGCGTGCTTCGGCACGGCAACGCTTGCACTGGCGACGGCGCTGGTCTGGCATGGTGGAATGCCGCTCTCGGCCGGCCTGCCATCGCTGCTGGCGCTGCTGCCCACCGCAGTGGGAGTGTGGGCCGGCACGAAGGTGCGACGCCGCATCTCTCCCGAGGTATTCCGCCGGATATTTTTCGGCACCTTGCTGCTGCTCGGCCTGCAGGCCTGCTGGCAGGCGATCGGCTGAGACGCTGCCAGCGGCAACGCTATTGGCTAAATGAAAACGCCACCGGCAAGCGGTGGCGTCCATGCATTGAATCGGCAGCGTGGCTCAGTCTGCCCAACGTCCCGGGGAGGTCGACTTCGGCAGCACCTGCGCCGACAACGGCTTGTCCTGCGACAGCAAGCCCAGCGCATCGGCCAGGATGGCCGCCGATTCATGCAGCAGTGGATCCGGGCGCTTTTCGGCCGCCTTTTCGCGTGCAGTGTCCTTGACGATGTCGCGCTCGTTACCGGTCAGGCCATCGTCGCTGTCTTCGGCAAGCGGATCCAGCGGCAGGCCGAGTTGCTTGCGAATCTGCTGGCGATCCTTGCGCTGCTGATCCTGCTTCTGTCGCTCGGCAACGCGCTCGGCCTCATTCAACGAAATGTACTTCTTGGCCTTTTCGTCGCGGAACTGCTTGACGTCCTCTTCCCACCACTGGAATTCCTTGTCGGTGGCAATCCGCGCAGTGTGCAGGGCCTGCAACTTGGGCAGCAATGCTGCGAAGTTGCCGTACTGGGTATGCGGGGCAGCGGCGATACGCGTCCACGGCAACGCATTGTCGTAGGTGCTCTCACCGAACTCTGTGGCATCCACGCTGGCCGGGAAGGCGATATCCGGCACCACACCCTTGTGCTGGGTGCTGGAGCCGCTGACGCGGAAGAACTGCGCGATCGTCAGCTTGACCTGCCCATACCGCTGCCCTTCGGCAGCAGGCCAGCGATCCAGGTCGACGATGTTCTGCACGGTGCCCTTGCCGAAGCTGGTTTCGCCGATCACCAGACCACGACCGTAATCCTGGATCGCACCGGCAAAGATTTCCGATGCCGACGCCGAGCCGCGGTTGATCAACACAGCCAGCGGGCCGTCCCAGGCGACCTTGGGGTCGCTGTCGCCATTGACGGTGACGCGGCCGCCGGATTCGCGGACCTGCACGACCGGCCCCTGCTCGATGAACAAGCCGGTCAGTTCGATCGCCTCGTCGAGCGAACCACCGCCGTTATTGCGCAGGTCAAGCACCACGCCATCGACCTTGTCGGTCTTGAAGCCGGCCAGCAGCTTGGCGACGTCGCGCGTGGCCGAGGCGTAGTCGGTTGCATTGCGACGGCGGCCTTCGAAATCCTGATAGAAGCCCGGCAGCTTGATGATGCCGATGCGGCGCTGCGGCTCGCTGCCGGTGGCCGGCAAGGTGATGGTTTCGCCCTTGGCAGCCTGCTCGGCCAGGCGCACCTTCTGACGGGTCAGGGTCACCGTGCGGTGCTTGCCATCGATGCCCGACTCGGCCGGGATGTACTCCAGGCGCACCTGGGTATCCTTGCTGCCGCGGATCTTGGCCACCACGTCGTCGATGCGCCAGCCAATCACATCTTCGATCGCGCCACTCTTGGCCTGTCCAACGCCGACGATGCGGTCGCCCGGCTTGAGCGTGCCATCCACTGCCGCCGGACCGCCCGGGATCACCTCGCGGATCACCACCATGTCGTCCTGTTTCTGCAGCTGCGCGCCAATGCCTTCCAGCGACAGCGACATCTGCTGGTTGAACGTTTCGGCAGTGCGCGGGGTGAAGTAATCGGTGTGCGGGTCGACGGCGTTGGTATAGGCGTTGACGAAGAACTGGAACACGTCTTCGCCCTTGAGCTGCTTGACCGAATCGGCCAGTGCCACATACCGCTTATCCAGCGTCTTGCGGATGTCGTCGGGCTTCTTGCCGGCCAGTTTCAGGCGCAGCCAATCGTTCATCACCGACTGGCGCCACAGCACGTCCAACTGCTTGTCGTCTGCAGCCCACGGCACGTCCTTGCGGTCGTACTCGAACTTGTCGTTCCCGCTGAAATCGAAGTCCTGCTTGAGCAGGTCGCGCGCATACTTGACGCGTTGATCGACGCGCTTCTTGTAGACCGAGAACACCTGGAACGCCGGCTCCAGGTTGCCGCCGCGCAACGCGTCGCCAACACCGGCCTGGAGGGGTGCGAAGCTGTCGATATCGGCCTGGGTGAAGAACTGTTTGCCGCCATCCAGCGTTTCCAGATAGCGCTTGAACACGTCCTTGGACATCGCCTCGTCCAGCGTGCGCGGCCGGTAGGCATAGCGGCTGTCGGAGAGCAGGCCATACACGAGTTTGGTGGCCGTCGCCTGATCGGGCGTGGCAGCGGCCGGCAGCGCAGTATCGGCGCGTGCGAGCAAAGCCATCGGAGTGGTCAACACCAGCGCCAGCAGGCCGGCCTTCATGCACGAAGAAACGTTGTAGGTCATCGAATGGCTCTCGGCACGGGGCCGACGAAAGAGAGGCGGTGAACGGATCAGACAGCATGACAGTGCCGAAAGTTGCTGGCGTTGTCATCCGCTGGCTGAATCAGCCTAGCGCCGGGCCCGTAGCGGATTGTGAACGAGACCGTACCTTGCGGCTGCACGCCGCACGGCCAGAGACGACGACAGCCCCGCGCGATGCACGGGGCTGTCGTCGATTGGCATTGCGATGTGGCCGGCCGAAGAACGTCGCGACTGTCGAGTCAGCGGTCCACTCGCAATACGCGAGGCCGTCCGGCATTGAGCGCACCAGCATCGCGGTGTTGCTGCCAGCACCGATCGCCCACCCGCCGCGGCAGTCGTCCGGTCGCCTGTTGCCGACTCAGGCGGCTACGCCGGCGCCTGCAGCCTGACGATCGGCGTGGTACGAGGAACGCACCATCGGGCCGGAGGCAACATGACTGAAGCCCAGCGCATTGCCATAGTCTTCCAGCGCCTTGTATTCCTCCGGCGTCCAGTAACGCATCACCGGATGATGGTGCGGCGTCGGCTGCAGATACTGGCCGATGGTGATCATGTCCACATCGTGCGCGCGCAGGTCGCGCAGCGTAGCCTGCACCTGGTCCATCGTCTCGCCCAGGCCCAGCATGATGCCGGACTTGGTGGCGATGGACGGATGCTGCGCCTTGAAGCGCTGCAACAGCGTCAGCGACCACTGGTAGTCCGCGCCGGGGCGCACATTCGGGTACAGGTCCGGCACGGTTTCGATGTTGTGGTTGAACACGTCCGGCGGGCTCGATGCCAGGATCTCCAGCGCGCGGTCCATGCGGCCCTTGCCACGGAAATCCGGGGTCAGGATTTCGATACGCGTGTTGGGCGAGCTGGCCCGGATCGCCGAGATGCAGTCGACGAAATGCTGCGCGCCACCGTCGCGCAGGTCGTCGCGATCCACGCTGGTCACCACCACGTATTTCAGGCCCATATCGGCCACAGTGGCGGCCAGGCTGGCCGGCTCGTTCGCGTCGGGCGGCTTGGGCCGGCCATGCGCTACGTCGCAGAACGAGCAGCGCCGGGTGCACACCTCGCCCAAAATCATGAAGGTCGCGGTGCCGTGGCTGAAGCATTCGTGGATATTCGGGCAGCTGGCTTCTTCGCACACCGTGACCAGGCGGTTTTCGCGCAGCTTGGCCTTGAGGTTCTGTACCGCATTGCCGGACGGAATCCGCACCCGGATCCACGACGGTTTCCGCAGCACCGGCGCATCCACAAACTGCACCGGCGAGCGGTTGATCTTGTCGCCACCGATCTGCTTGACGCCGGTCTGCAGCGGCGCAGGCGCGGCAGTGTCGCCGGAGACGACCTGCAAGGGAATGGAACGGGCGATAGGCTGGGTCATGACGATACGGGGCGCTCAGGCCGGAAGCGAAAGGTCGGGCAATGCGGAAGTGGGCTGCAGAACGAGGCCGAACTGGCGCGCCAGCTGGTCGAGCAGCACCGCCTTGACGGCGTCCATCCCGGAGGGGCCGCCCAAGTCTAGCACCGAGGTCACCTGCAGACCCTGGTAGCCACACGGGTTGATGCGGTGGAACGGTTGCAGGTCCATCGCCACGTTGAACGACAACCCATGGAAGGTGCAGCCACGCCGCACGCGGATCCCGAGCGCGGCGATCTTGGCCCCGCCCACATACACGCCAGGAGCACCGTCGCGGCGCTCGGCCACGATGTTCCACTCGTCCAGCGTATCGATCAGCGCCTGTTCGATCTTGCACACGTAATCGCGCACGCCGATCTTCAGCCGGCGCAGGTCCAGCAGCGGGTACACCACCAATTGGCCAGGGCCGTGATACGTAACCTGCCCGCCGCGATCAACCTGCAGCACCGGAATCTCGCCCGGGGCCAGCACGTGTTCGGGTTTGCCGGCCTGGCCCAGCGTAAACACCGGCGCATGCTCGACCACCCAGATCTCATCGACCGTGTACTCTTCGCGCGCATCGGTGAAACGCTGCATTGCACGCCACACAGGCGCGTAGTCTTGCGGGCCGAGGTCGCGTAATTGCGCAGGCAGGCCAGCCATGGAGCTGCTCACAGGCTCGGCCGCTACAGCGTCCACTTCACTTCCGGATGATCGCGCAGCGCCTGATGTGCGGCCTCGAACTGCTCGCGACTTTGGGCACGGAAGCCAATCTTGACCGAGACATACTTTCCGCTGGAAGAATGCTTCCAGCTCACGCTCTCCTGCAGCAGCTCCACGCCGGTGGCGGCAAGCAGGCGCGGAAGCTCGGTTTCCAGCCCACGCTCAGCCGTGCCCATGGCGCTGAGCTCGAAGGTGCCGGGAAACTGAAAGCCGTGATCGGGGCTGTCGGTGCTGATATCCATCCGCCCATTATCGGGCCGGCGATGGGCAAACCCAAGCCTCTGCGACCGATCGACGCGCCTGGCTGGTCTGGAGTGCAACCATGCGAGCTGCACCGAACTTTTAAAAATGTGACGCGATTGCGCTGCTGAACCGAACCCAGCCATGGGTAGTTGGCAGCGCGGTCGCGAGCCGAAGCGGCAGAGGCTGCAGTCGCGACCACACACTTCACACAGCGCAACAGAAGACACAGGCATTTTTCCGATTCCAGCTCCCCTCTCCAGGCCCTCCATGCTCCGACCGCGCGCGTTGTCTGCTGCCTTGCTGCTTTCTCTTTCCGGGCTGTCGCTGCCGGCCCTGGCGGCGGATCAGTGCGATTCCAGCCGCCTTGGGCGCACGCCGCCTGCGGTGAACTTCCGGGTCGATAACGACCTGTTCGGCGGCGAAGATCAGGACCAGGGGTATTCCAACGGTGCGGTGCTGACGCTGGTGTCGCCGAACCTGGTCGATTACACCGACGACCCGTGCCTGCCGCGGACTGCGCGGTGGGTCAACAGCTATCTGGAACGGCTGCACCCGGGCGAATTCGATCAGCAGAACATGGTGTTCTCGCTCGGCCAGGCGATCTTCACCCCGACCGATTACACCCGCCGCGACGTCATCCCGGACGACCGCCCTTATGCGGGCATCCTGCTGGCGAGCTTCGGCTACAACGCGCGTAACGATGCACACCTGCGCACCACGCAGCTGCAGGTCGGCATTGTCGGTCCGTGGGCGCTTGCGAAAGAAGCGCAGGATGCGATCCACGATGCGCTCGGGGACGAGAAATTCCAGGGCTGGGACAACCAGCTGCACAACGAGCCGCTGATCAACCTGGTGCACGAGCGCATGCATCGCTGGCCGGCCGATGCCAGCGGCAATGCCGGTGGATTCGGCTGGGACTTCATTTCGCATTGGGGCGGCGCGGTCGGCAACATGGCCACGCATCTGAATGCCGGCGGCGAGGCCCGCTTTGGCTGGAAACTGCCGGACGACTTCGGCAGCACCCCCACCCGACCCGCGGGCGAAAACACGGCTCCCAGCCGGCTCGGGCGCGCCAGCGGCTGGTCCGGCCACCTGTTCGTCACCACCGACGCGCGCTGGGTGATCCGCGACATCACGCTGGACGGCAACACCTTCCGCAACAGCCACAGCGTGGACAAGCGCCCGTTCGTCGGCGACGTGGGCTACGGCCTGGCGGTGATGTACGGCCGCTGGAAATTCGCCCTTGCCCGCTACCACCGCACCCGCGAATTCGACACCCAGCGCGAAACGCCGGTGTATGGCAGTTTTACGATTAGCCGGATGCTTTGACGGCTGGGATTCGGGATTCGGGATTCGGGATTCGGGATTCGGGATTGGGGATTGGGGATTCGCAAGAGCGGGCCAGCGGGATTTGGAAGAGCAGCGCGGGGCTTCGCCGCTGCCCTCGCTTTTTCGAATCCCCAATCCCCAATCCCGCAAACAAAAAAGCCGGCGAAAGCCGGCTTTTTTGTTTGGATTACTCCGATTCCCACCACATCCAGAACGCGTCCCAGAGGCGCTTGAAGAATCCGCCCTCTTCGACGGCGTTGATGGCGACCAGCGGGGCCTGGGCGATGACCTTGCCGTCCAGGCTGACCTTCACGGTGCCAACCTGCTGGCCCTGCTTGATCGGTGCCTGCAGGTTCTTGGGTACTTCCATGCTGGGCTTGAGGTCGTTGTAGCGGCCGCGCTGCAGGCTGACCAGCAGCGGCTGTGCCACGCCGAGCTGCACTTCGTCCTGCTGACCCTTCCAGACCTTCTGCTTGGTGACGACCTTGCCGGGCGCGTACAGGCTGTGGGTTTCGAAGAAGCGGAAGCCCCAGTTGAGCAGCGCCAGGCTATCGGTGGCGCGCTGTTCTTCGGAGCTGTCGCCCATGACCACGGCGATCAGGCGCTGATCGCCGCGCTTGGCCGAGCTCAGCAGGCAGTAGCCGGCTTCGGAGGTGTGACCGGTCTTGATGCCGTCCACCGCCGGATCGCGCCACAGCAGCCGGTTACGGTTGCTCTGCTTGATGCTGCCGACCTGGAATTCCTTGATCTTGTTATAGGCGTAGGTCTCCGGGTAATCGCGCACCATCGCGCGGCCCAGCAGGGCCAGGTCGTAGGCGGTGGAGTGATGCCCCTCGGCGCTCAGGCCGTGCGCGTTGACGAAGTACGAATCCTTCATGCCGATCTTGGCGGCGTAGCTGTTCATCAGCGAGGCGAAGGCTTCTTCGCTGCCGGCCACATGCTCGGCCAGCGCGATGGCGGCATCGTTGCCGGACTGGATCGCCATGCCCTTTTCCATGTCTTCCAGACGCGCCGTCTGGTTGACCGGGAAGCCGCTGTAGCTGCCGTCGGTGCCCGCACCGCCTTCGCGCCAGGCGCGTTCGCTCATCATGACCTGGTCGTCGCGCTTGACCTTGCCGTTCTTGATCTCGGCGGCGACCACGTAGGAGGTCATCACCTTGGTGATGCTGGCCGGCGCCAGTTGCTGGTGGATGTTTTCACCGGCCAGCACCTGCCCGGTGGCGTAGTCCATCAGGATCCAGGACTTGGACACGGCCGGTGCGGGTGCCGGCGGCACCGGCAAGGCGGCCGGGGAGGCAGCCACGGCAGGAGTCGGCTGCGGCGCAGGTGTCTGGGCGCAGACCAGGCCGAAGGCGAACGTGGCCACGGCAGCGGCGGCGAAGCGGAATTTCATTGAAGAACGACTCCTGACGGGCCCGAAAGCCGGGCAATGCGAAATTGTAAGACGCCACGGCGATCAGGGCGACGCGTTGCACGATGCATGCGCTTGCGCAGTTCAGCGATGGCGGCGGTCGTACGGACGCTTGTGGTGCCTCAGGCGAGCTGCCGGAAGCGGCACGCAGGTACGGGCATTGCTTGCAGCGCGTCCAACGAGGCGACGCTGGCGCGCAGGCGCTGGCTGGATGCAGACGACGCGAGGGGCCGCGACGTGCATGCCGAAGCCGACCTTGGCCGCATCCGCCTTGCAGATGCGCGATGTTTGCCCGCCGATTGGGTGTGCTCAGCCGTTCCCGGTAACGCCGATGCAGCCAATGCGCACGCAGCGGGTGCGCTCACGCTCGATCAGCCACGCGCTGACCGACCCATGCGCATTAATTGGCCACGATCTGCGGACGACCGAAACCGAGTCCGGCGATGCGCTGGGCAATCTCCGACGCATTTGCATGGTCGCGCGCATTGACGCGTAGCCGCCACAGCGTGCGCCCGCCACTGACGATGTCGCTGACGCTGGCACCGGCGATCCCCGCCGAGGCCAGTTGCGACAGTGCGCGATTGGCGTTTTCGCGGCTGGCGAAACTGGCGACCTGCAGCAGGATGTCGCCGAGTGCGGCTTCGGCCACGCTGGGTGCCTTGGCGGGCGCTGGCTCGGCCTTGAGCGGGCGCGAGGCAGTGCTCTCGGACGGCTTGACCGCCGCAACCGCGACCGGCGGCGCTGCGGCGGGTACGGCGGCGGACGCTGACGCGGCCGGTCGCGGGGCCGCAGCGGCCGGCTTGCCGGTGGCCACACGCACGCCCTGCGCCTTCATCCAGGCATCGAAGTTGTCGGCATTGCCAGGCTGGCGCGAGTCGGCAACGCGGTAACGCCAACGCTCGCCAGCCGCAGCGACCGGCGCGCCGCCAGTGGGTGCCGTGGCGGAGGCGGTCACCGCGGCGCCGGTGCCGGCACCGGTGGCGACCGCACGCGGCGGCACGGTGCGTGTCGGCAGGCGCTGCACCAGGCCATCGATCTGACTGGCGCCGGCAGCCGGCCGCGCCGTGGCCACGGCGGTATTCACCGGGGCCTGGCCACTGCGGCGCTTGGCGAGCAGATTGCCGTTGTCGGCTTCAGTCAGGCCGCGGACTTCGACATTGCCGGTGCCCTTGCCGGTGATGCCCAACTTCACTGCCGCGGCGTAGCTCAGATCGATCACGCGGCCGTCGTGGAATGGGCCGCGGTCGTTGACGCGCACCACCACCGACTGGCCGGTGTCGGTGTTGGTGACCAGCGCAAAGCTGGGCAGCGGCAAGGTCTTGTGCGCGGCGGTGAAGGCGTACATGTCGTACACCTCCTTGTTGGAGGTCAGCCGGCCATGGAACTTGTTGCCGTAATACGAGGCGGTGCCGCGTTCGACATAGTCGCTAGGGTTGTCCATCACCACATAGCGCTTGCCCAGCACTTCATACGGCGAACGATTCCCCACCGCCGAGCGCGGCTCATTGGTGACCAGTGGCTCTGGGATGCAGGCCACGTTGGGCACATGATCGGGCGTGGAGTCTTTCACGCCGGGCTTGTACAAGCCGCCAGCGGTGTAGTCGCCGCGCGTGGACGGGTCTTCCTTTGCGGGTGCATACGGCGAGGTGGACGGGCACCCGGTGGCGACATACGCCGGACCCTTGCCTTCGACCTTCACACCCTTGATCGCACCGCTACCGTTGCCGCCGGCAGTTTTCTTCGGTGCGCTGCTACAGGCCGCCAGGCCAAGCATCAGCGCCATCGGGACCAGCCACTTGGGGCCTGCAATGCTGTTCATGCCGGGGGTAACTCCTTGCCGGCGATGGCGTCGGACAGCTGGAACACGGCCATCGCATACATCTTGGAAATGTTGTAACGGGTGATCGCGTAAAAGTTCTGGAAGCCCAGCCAGTACTGCTTGCCGTTGGCGTCGTCCAGGCTGATCGGGGTGGCGGTGCTGCCGGCCACCACCGGTGCGCTCGGGTGATAGCCGCGCGCCGACAGCTCGGACAGCGTGTATACCGGCGACCAGTCGGTGGGATTGAATTCTTCGTGCCCAGCGGCCAGCGTGGCCGGCACCGCAACTTGCCCGCCACGCACCCAACCGCCCTTCTTGACGAAGTAGTTGGCGATCGAGGCGAACACGTCGTTGTAGTCGGTGAACAGATTGCGCTTGCCGTCGGCATCGCCGTCCACGCCGAACTGGCGATAGCTGGACGGCATGAACTGGCCCATGCCCATCGCGCCGGCGTAGCTGCCGATCAACGTGGTGACGTCGAGCTGTTCCTCTTTGCCGAGCGCGAACAACTGGCCGAGTTCATCGCGGAAAAACAGTTCGCGGCGCACTTCGCGTTCGAGCTTGGCCGGGTCGCCGCTGCGCGGATAGCGGAACGCCAGCGTGTACAGCGCGTCCAGCACGCGGTACTTGCCGGCGTTGCTGCCGTAGCTGGTTTCCACCCCGATGATCGCCACGATCACCTGTGCCGGCACACCGGTGGCCGCTTCGACCTTGCTCAGCTCGGCGCGATGTTCGGCGAGAAACTTGCGGCCGCCGTCGATACGCGCCTGGGTGATGAACATCGGCCGGTATTCGTTCCACGGCTTGACCCGTTCGGCCGGGCGCGACATCGCAGTGACAATGGCGTCCTTGAATTGCGCCTGCGCCAGCACCGCTTCGATCTGCGCGGCATCGATGCCGTACTTGGCCGAGGTGTCGCGCACGAAGTTGGCGCGGGCGATCTCGAACGGGACCGGGGTCAGGTCGACTGGCGGAAGCGCAGGCGCCTCGGCGGCGGCGCTTGCCGGCGGCGCTGACGTCGATGGCGCAAGCGGTGGCTTGGCCGGCGGCGCGCTGGCGGCCGGTGACGGGGATGGCGGGCTGGGCTGGGTCGCGCAGGCGACAAGGCCGAGGGTGAGCAGGCAGGTCAGTGTGCGTCGAATCATCGGCCGAGGGTAACAGACATCAGATGAACTTCTGGCAATAAGGCCATGAAACGCAAAGACTTTAGTCAAGGTCAAGCCTGCTGCGTTTGCGGCAGGGGATTCGGGATGCGGTTTCGGTGGCGCCTGCGGGCGGAACGTTCCGGCACGGGGCGGTGGTGATGTGTGGGGCCGCAGCCCTATCTGCCATGCTGAAGGACGTACGTTCGCGGGCGAGGCGCCAGCGGGTCTGGCGCGGCGAGTGACGGCAGCGCCAGCGAAATCACAGCGCGGGGAAGCGCGGTGCGCCCGAGCAGGTGGGCACCGCACCGCCGACCTGCACGGTGCCGGTGGTGACGCCAGCCCCCGACGGCGTGACGGCGCTGTTGCTCAGCCCGATCTGCGCGTTGCTGGCGCTGATCGACGCGTCGCTGTGCGCCACGTTGGCCAACACTAGATCCAGCGGTGTCTGCGCATCGAAGCCTTTCAGGATCCAGCCCTTGCCGCCGGCATCGTTGTCGGTTTTGAGCCCATCGACCACGATCTGGCCGAAGGTCGGTCTGGTACCGCTGGTTGCGGCGGCGTAGAACGGGTTGATCACCAACGGGCTGCTGACGCCGTACAGGCAGGTGTTGCGATAGGTAATCAGACTGACCGGACCACCCTTGGCGAGGCTGGTCTTGATGCGCAGGCCGCTGTTGTCGGTGCTGCGGTTGCCCATATCGTCGGTGGACACCAGCGCATTATTGTCGACCAGCACATTGCTGACGCCGGACATCACTTCGCTGCCGATCGAGATGCCGTGGGTGCCGTAGCAGCGCGAGTTGCGCACGGTGATGTTGGCCGACTTGGAGGCGATGGTCTTGATCGCCACGCAGT
Organism: Xanthomonas sp. D-99; assembly: GCF_017746145.1. Classification (NCBI taxonomy): domain Bacteria; kingdom Pseudomonadati; phylum Pseudomonadota; class Gammaproteobacteria; order Lysobacterales; family Lysobacteraceae; genus Xanthomonas; species Xanthomonas sp. D-99. Next base: position 308,716 of record NZ_JAGHWU010000005.1, read on the forward strand.
CGTCGCCGCCCATCACATCGCTGTCGTGGATGGTAGCGTTGACCACGCTGTCCAGATCCAGGCCGTCGGTATTGGGGCTGGTGGCCGGCGACTTCACCCGCACGCCCCAGATGGTCAGGCCGTCGACGATATGCGCGAAGAAATGGAAATACGCCGCATTGATCAGGTTGATGTTGTAGAGCGTGAATGCCGTGGCGTTCTGCACCTTGATCAGGTCGGGGCTGTTCTGCACCTGGCCTGCGTTCTTGGCGTTTTCGCCGGATTCCCACCAGGTGGCGCTCTTGCCGAGCATGGCCAGGTCGCCACGCCCGTCGATGGTGCCCTGGCGCCCGCCGGTGCGCATGCCCATCACGCCCGCGTTCGCACCTTTGATGCCGATCAACGGCAGGCAGCTGACGCTCTTGGAACCGGCGCTGCCGCAGCCGCTGCCATAATCGGCCGGGTTGCGCGAGCCGTACACGGTCACGCCCTGGTCGACGACCAGGGTGACGCCAGCGGGAATCGTCAGCGGCCCGGTCAGAAAGGCGTTGCCGCTGCCGCTGGTGAGCAACACTGCGCCGTTCTTGCACGCAGTGAGTGCCGCCTGGATGGTTGTGGTATCGGGCGGCGCGCTTTCCAGCGCCGCCTCGAACAAGCGACCGTTCGGCGTCTGGCTGGCCTTCAACGCGGGCTGGCAGAGGGAGGGAATCGCAGGTTGCGCGACAGCGCGCGCATCGCCGGTGGCGAACGTGACGGCACCGGCTTGCGCGGCCAGCGCGAGACAAACCCCGCCGATGGCGGCGGCTAGGAAATTCCCGCGGAAAGCGCC
>NZ_JAGHWU010000006.1:0-11645 GCF_017746145.1 Xanthomonas sp. D-99
TTTGAAGTTGTTGTTGACAACGCGACGTGGTCCTGGTGACGTATGCGCGCGATGGCCACCCCGACCACGAAGCGTGCGCTGATGCGGCGAGCAACGCAGTTGCACAATGCGGAGCGCGGTTGATCCAGTTTCCGATATGGGCATGGCATTGGGACGACCCCGACCACAGTCAGATGCTGGCATCGGCCACGCGTCTTGTTCTGTCTGCCGATGCTCATGCTGCAAAGATGCAGGCGATGTCCGCGTTCAAGACCCAGACCGGTCACCTCACGCCTGCGCTGCGCAATCCCATCCTTCCCGACTGGGCGCTGGTCAGGTTTCAGCGCGACTTCGAGGTCTTTCTCCCATGAACGCCCAGGCCAACGCCGATTATTTCGACAGCATCTACCAGCAGCACGATCCGTTCGGCTATGGGACACGTTGGTACGAAAAGCGCAAACGCGACATCCTGCTGGCAACCTTGCCTCGGCAGGGATTTGCCCGGGGATGGGAACTGGGGTGTTCCAACGGCGAAGCGACCTGTGGACTCGCTTCACGCTGCGAGCGCTTGCTGGCAACCGATATGTCGGCAGCTGCGGTGCAACATGCCAAGCAACGCGTGGGAGAGCGAAGCAATGTCGAAATCGTGCAGGCTTGCCATCCGCAGCAGTGGCCGGTGGGAAGCTTCGAGCTGATCGTGCTGAGCGAGATCGGCTACTACCTCGCCGCGTCCGAACTCGACGAGCTGATCGCGCGTCTGCAGCAGGCGCTCACGCCGGAGGGACTATTGGTGGCCTGCCACTGGAAGCATCCTTTCCAACAGGCACAACAAGATGGCATCGCGGTCCATGCCGGTATCGCGCGACTGCTCACCTTGCCGCTGAGTTATCGCTACGAAGATAGCGATTTCCTGCTGGAAGCGTGGAGCGCGCAACCATTGTCGGTGGCGCAGCACGAAGGCTTGCGATGATCGCTGTCATCATTCCGGCGCATAACGAGGCCGAATGCATGGCCGCCTGCCTCGCATCGGTCTTTCTTGCCGCGTCGCACCCCGAACTGCGCGAGCCTGTGGAGGTGATCGTCGCAGTGGACCGTTGCACGGATGCAACAGCAGCACTGGCACAGGCGTTGGGCGCGCGCGTGATCGACGTACCCGTACCTGGCGGCGTCGGCATTGCGCGGGCCGCAGCAGCCTCCAAGGCCATTGCACTGGGCGCCGATTGGCTGGCCGTGACCGACGCTGATTCGCGCGTCCCCGCCGACTGGCTGGTGGAGCAGCGCAGGGCCGACGCGGACGTGTTCTGCGGTGTGGTGCAGGTGGAGGATTGGCTGGACTATTCCGATGAAGTGCGTTGCAGGTTCGAACAGACCCAGGCAACCGGACAAGGTCATGGTCGCATTCACGGCGCCAACCTCGGTGTGAGCACCGCGCTCTATCAACAATGCGGTGGGTTCCCTGCCGTGACCTGCAGCGAAGACGTTGCGCTGGTGCACGCGCTGCAGGCGATCAACGCCTCGATCGCCTGGTCGCCACGCTCGGTGGTGTGGACCAGTGCCCGCAGGCAGGCACGGGCAATTGGCGGTTTCTCGGATTTCTTGAAACAGCTGGAAGCTTCGACCTGTGTGCCTGCGTAGACGGTCGCGCAACGCCTGGAACTGTCTTTTTCGCTCAGCAGATGCCCTTCCGCCAAAAGGGTTCTTCGCTTCAATGACTGCAGGGCGACGGTCTTGCGAGACCGCGAGTTGAAGCGCATCCGCGCCTTGTCCATCGCCGCAGTTGAACCCCTGCATCTGGCCAGCTAATGCCTGACAACTGCTAACCGGCTGTCGACCTCATCTGCACGGGGCGTGGACGAAGCGTGCGCCACCATGCCGAACCGACACACAAGGTGCGACATGGCCAAGCCAACGTTGTTCTTCCTGCATGCCCTCGGCGCCAGCCGGCATGAGTGGAGCCATGTCATCGCGCAGTTAGGTAGCCGCTTCGACTGTATTGCCCTGGACATCCCTGGATTCGGCGATGCGCCTGCGCTGGACCACTGCAACACGAATGCGCTTGTTGACTGGTTTAGCGCTGAAGTCATCAAGCGGCAACCGGCATGCTGGTTTGCAGTAGGGCATAGCATGGGCGGGAAGATCGCCACCTTGGCGGCGGCACGGGCGCGCGACGGCGTGGCGGGCCTTGCCGGTTTGGCGGGCGTGGTGCTTGTTGCCGCGTCGCCCCCGGCACCCGAACCGATGCAGGAATCGCGACGCCGCACCATGCTTGCCTGGTTCGAAACCGGGCAGCCTACGCGCATGGAGGCTGCGCAATTCGTGGATGCCAACTGCGCCACTCCGCTGCCTGATGAAAGCAGGGACGCCGCGATAAACGACGTTCTGCGCACCGCCCCCAGTGCATGGATGGCATGGCTCACCCGCGGTAGTCGAGAAGACTGCACCGCGCAGGCCGGGTGCATCGGCGTGCCGGCAGTGATTGTCGCAGGTGGCCAGGATGGCGATCTGGGCGAGGCTGCGCAGCGGCGCTTGAATGCGCCGCACTACGCGCATGCGCAGCTCGCCATCGTCGCCAATGCCGCGCATCTGATTCCCAATGAGCAGCCGCGGGAACTGGCGCAGTTGGTCGCAGCGCACGTGCACCGCTGCGTTGAGAACTGCCTGCCTGAGGACTTCATGGCCCTGCTGAACTCCGAGCGCGTCGCGCCGCGCATGCGCAAGACCTTGCTCGCCCGACACGCGGGCCCCCCGGCCTCGGGCAAGGGCGTGTTGAACCCGCGGCAGATGAACGTGCTCGCGGCCGTGGCTGCACGCGTGCTGGATGGCGCGGGCGATGCGGCGCAGATTGCGCGGCGTATCGACCTGCAGCTCGCAGAAGGCGCGGGAGATGGCTGGCGGTACGCAGACTTGCCAGACGATCGCCTGGCGATTGCGCTTGGCCTGGATGCACTCGATTCACTGGCCGACGGCTTTGCCGAACAGTCAGCAGAGGGCCAGGACCGTTGGCTGCAGGAGATCGCGTGCGCGGTGGTGGGCAATACCTCTGCGCACGGCCTGGATGCTGGGCAACTTGCGCATTGGTTCGAGGATGTACGCGCGGACGTGGTGCGCACCTGGACCAGCCTTCCCGCCACCATGGCCGCGCTGGGCTACGACGGTTTTGCCGTCGGCAACGACACGGGCAATGGCCCTGTGGGCTACCTAGAGACGGCAGCAGGCCGGGATGAGCACTGGCAATTGCGTGCGCCCGAGACTGCTCAATGACCGACGCTGGTCGCCAGGACAGCGTCGACGTGGTGGTGGTCGGCAGCGGAGCAGGGGGCGGCCCGCTTGCAGCGCGGCTTGCGCAAGCCGGCGTCTCGGTCGTCGTGCTGGAAGCCGGCGCGGCATTTACGCCGGATTCGCATATTCCCGATGAGTTGACCACCGGCATCTATTGGATGGACGAGCGCCTGAGCGGTGGGCAAACGCCCACTGCGTTCGGGCCGAACAACTCGGGCTCCGGACTTGGTGGTTCGACGTTGCATTGGGGCGCTTTCTGCCCGCGGCCGGACAAGCGCGATCTCAGCCTTCTGACCCAGACCGGGCAGGGCGCCGATTGGCCGATCCCGCACCAAGAGTTGATTTCTTACATCCGTCGTGTGGAGACCTTCATCGGGGTCTCCGGTCCCGTGCATTACCCGTGGGACCCCGATCGCAGCTATGCGTATCGGCCACCACAACGCAATGCGTCGGCTACGGCGATGGAGCGCGGTTGCGGCGCCCTGGGCATTCGGACGACCGACGCGCCCGCCGCCTTGGTCACCAGGCCACATCAGCAGCCGCATTGGGGCCAACGTGCTGCGTGCAACAACTGTGGTGCCTGTCACCAGGGCTGCAGTAACGCCGCCAAGGCGAGCGTGGACACCACCTGGCTCCCGCTGGCCAGGGCGCATGGCGCGCAATTGCGTCCCGACAGCCGGGTAGTCGATCTTGAGCGCGACGGCCACGGTGCGGTGACTGCGGTGATCTATCGCCAGCATGGGCAGGAGTATCGCCAGCGCTGCAGCACCGTCTTCCTGTGCGCAGGTGGTGTGGAGACACCGCGCTTGTTGCTCAACCTGGGGCTGGCCAACTCCAGCGGGCAGGTCGGCCGCAATTTCATGGCGCACGTGGCGACCCAGGTATGGGGTGAGTTCGATGCGGACATGCGCATGAATCGCGGGTATCCATCTTCGCTTATTACCGAAGACATGGTGCGCCCGGCGGATGCCAGCTTCATCGGCGGCTATCTGGTACAGAGCCTGGGTGTACAGCCGGTCACGCTGGCGAACACGCTGGCGCGCGGTGCCGGCCTGTGGGGCAGGGACCTGGTCGCAACGCTGCTGCGCTACAACCGTCTGGCCGGTATCGGCATCAATGGCGAATGCCTGCCGCAGGACGCCAATCGCCTGACCTTGTCCGACGAACGGGACGCCTTCGGGCAGCGCAAGGCACGCATCGACTTCAGTTACGGCCCGAACGAGCAGGCCATCGACGCCCATGCGCGCGCATTGCTTCAATCGGTCTGGCAAGCCGCAGGCGCCCGCAACATCTTCGCGGCTGCGCGCTCGGCGCATACGCTCGGTACCTGTCGCATGGGGACCGATCCTGCACAGGCCTTGGTCGATCCAGATGGCCGCGCCTTCGACGTGCCGAACCTCTACATCTGCGACAACTCGGTGTTTCCCAGCGCACTGGCAGCCAATCCGGCACTGACCCAGATGGCACTCGCGCTGCGCACCGCAGAACGTTTCCTTGCGCGCTAGCAGTACCTGCGCCACCACGTACTCAACGACCAGGAGCTCGACATGGATCTCGGAATCAAACAGCGGATCGCCCTCATCAGTGGCGGCGACTCCGGCATGGGCAAGGAGACGGCGCGCCAGCTGCTCGAAGCCGGCGTGCGCGTGGCGATCACCGATCTTCCCAATGGCACGCTCGACCAGGCAGTGGCCGAGTTGTCCGGCCTGGGGGAGATCGTCGCCATCGAAGGCGATGTGACGCAGCAACAGGACGTCATCCACATCTGGGCCCAGGTGCGCGCGCAATTGGGCGACCCGGATATCTATATCAACGCCGCGGGCGTTACCGGCGCCACCGGCGATTTCCTGGAGGTCAGCGATGCCGGCTGGCTCGAAACGCTGGACATCAACCTGATGGGCGCGGTGCGCATGTGCCGCCAGGCCATTCCTGCCATGCGTCGCAAGCAGTGGGGGCGGATTGTGTTGTTCGCGTCCGAAGATGCAGTGCAACCGTACGTGGATGAGTTGGCCTACTGCGCGTCCAAGGCCGGCATCCTGAGCCTGGCCAAGGGACTGTCAAAGGCCTATGGCGCCGACAATGTGTTGGTCAACACGGTGTCGCCCGCGTTCATCGCAACACCGATGACCGACAAGATGATGCAAAAACGCGCACACGAGAACGGAACCAGTGTCGAAGAAGCCATTGCCTCGTTCCTGGATGAAGAACGCCCCGGCATGGTGCTGAAGCGGCGCGGCCGGCCAGAGGAAGTGGCCTCCGTCGTCGCATTCCTGTGCTCGGAGCGCGCCAGCTTCATCAACGGCGCCGGCGTGCGCGTGGACTCGGGCTCGGTATTCACGATCGCTGGCTGAGGCGGGCGGCGCGGTGCAGCGGCAAGTGAAATCAAGAGAAGTACTAACAGTTTTTGACATAATATACAGACTATGCGCGGTCGGCACGTGCAAGCTATTGATTTCAATGGCTTTTGCCGGATTTGGTATTAGATTTCCTGCAAGTACAAGTAGGGCTATCGCCGGCACGGTTTTACCTTGAGTGGTCACCATCTCAAGCGCTTTGAATACGTTTAGCCAATGCGCTCGCAACTTTGGCGTTTTCGCCTTTTCCCCTTGTAGGTACACGAGCCAATACTCAGGCGCGTCGTTCGCTATGTGCGCGATCTGTGGAATCCGCGTATCCGGCATTGGCACGTCGCCACGCCTCCATTGGCTGAGTGTCTGTGGCGTTACGTCGATTCGTCGCGCAAGTTCAGCGTCTGAAATTCCGCCCGCTTGCAACTTGGCTTTGTCAAGCAGGGCTTGGATGCCGTTCATCAGGTAATTCCTTGACAGGTGAATGCCTGATGAGTCTAATGCGCATGCCATCAGGTATTCACCTGATGGTCGCGCCCCCTGGTACCCCCCAGGGGCACGCGTCAAGGGTAGGGGTACAGGGGCAATATCGTGACGCATCAGATTAATTTCGCCATCTTGGTCGTGCTGGTCGTGTGCCTGTTTCTGCGCGCAGGCCTGGGCTATGTCCGCTACGCGCGTCTGCGCGTGTTCCAAGCCCTCGATTCCGATTACCGCGCTGCCGCCCTGGTCGCCAACGCGAAGCGGGAGGTGCGTTGTGCATAACCTCGACTGGTCGCAGTTCACCTGGCTTGACCACGTGATTGCCATCTTCTTGCTCGCTGTCTACTGCTTTGCGGTCGCTGTCTTTGTGACCGCGCCGTGGTGGTTGGTCCGGTTGTTCAAGGGTGGTCGCTGATGGTCGGCGAGGTCGCGGTGTCGGGACTCCCCTCGTCTAACAGGGGAGTCAGTGAATTCAGGAACAGTGATGGCACCCTGACGGTGATCATCGATTGGTTGTCTGCCTCTGTAGATTTGTTCGCTGTTCTGCGCCAAGTCGGCTACCTCGACCGCGACGACGCCGAAGAGGTCCGCCAGTGGTCGGACGCATGCGCCGAAAACGCCATGGTCATTGCGATCAACCTGTTCACGTTCTTCTTCGCCGGCCTCGGCATGGAACTGGACAAGCAGGTAGGCCCCGGCACCTTCTACACCTGGCGTGTGCGCGTGCTGGATCGCGAAGGCAAGCACGTGGGCATCATCGAGTTCGGCGGCGAAGAGTGTCGTCGCAAGGATGGCACCTATACGGCGCGTATCGAGTTGACTGGTGCTGGTTGTGCAATGGTGAGCGCAGCGCGCTGCGGCCATGCGAAGCGGTGGCTGGAGCTTCGAGCGAAGCTCGAAAGCTGCGCTGGACGGTTAACCCGTGTGGATACTGCGGCAGACGATCTGCTGGGAAAGTATCCGTTGAAGCTCGCGCAGACCTGGTATTCCGATGGTGAGTTTGACAACCGTGGTCAGCGTCCGAAGGCGCAGCTGATTGATGACTACGACAGCGGTGATGGTAAGACGCTGTATGTCGGCACCAAGAAGTCAGAAAAGCAGCTGCGTGTGTACGAGAAGGGCAGGGAGCAGGGTGACAAGGAATCGCCGTGGGTGCGCTACGAGGCCCAATTCAAGGCGTCCAACCGCAAGGATCTGTCGCTAGACATCTTGCGCGACCCGGCTGGCTATCTCCTCGGTGCCTATCCGGTGCTGAACTTCCTCAACTGCGTGGCGCTACGCATGGACATCACCAAGGCTGCTGTCGATGCGACGTGGAAGAGCGCACGCCGCCACATCAAACGCCAGTATGGCGCAACCCTTAATTTCATCGTGCGGCACTGCCCAACGCCTGACGCGTTGCATGCCGTTATCAGCACCTGCACGTCGCATCGGCTACCGGCGTGGGCAACAGCAGACGTAGCCAATCAATGGCCCGAAATCTCGGGCGTCAATCAAACCTTACAAGGGGTAACATCATGAGCGGAATCAAAGTCACCGTGTTGAGTGCTGAAGTCGATGAGCGTGGCGGCACGTTCAAAGACGACGAGGGCAAGGACCGGGAATACACCACCCGTAAGCAGAAAGCCAAACTCGAGGCTGGCGGCTTCGCGTACCCGTTGGACGTCCGTCTGGAGAAGGGGCAAGCCGCTTATCAGCCTGGTGAATACGAGCTTGATTTGGAAGCCATGGTGACCGTCAACAAGGGTGCCATCAACTACAGCAAGTTTCACGTGCTGCGCGCTGCTAAGCCCGCTCGTGCGGCTGCTTAAGCCATGACTCGGTACGTCTACGAGTGCGTGTCTTTCAACCAGAACGACGGCACGTGCTCGCAGGCGGTCTTCGTTCCGCGTTCCGATTTTCCAGAGCTTAAACCGGCCGAAGCTCTGGAACTCCTGTCCTATGTCGCGCTTGTGTTCGTGTGCGCATGGGGCTGGAAAAAGCTAGGCCTAACCGTTCGTTTCTAACTGGAGAGCATCATGGATTTTGACGTAGGTTCCGCTGTTACCGCGCTGGCTGCCATCACCGCTGGCATTTCCCTCATCGGCGCGGCAAAGCTGTTGCCGGCTGCCGCTGCGGTGGGCTGGAAGTGGATGAAGGCGACCATCTTCGGTTGATCTTCGCAAGTCGGGGCCGGATTCTCCGGCCCCTTTTTTTAGGGGTGATCTATGACCGGTTGGTTCGTACTCGTTGTTGGCCTGATGGCCCTCAACATCCTATTTGGTGATTGAAATGCTTCGATGGATTGCCCGTGTTTTTGCGTCAGCTGTCATCCGCCGGCTTGCCTTCCTAGTCGTCGGTGTACTGCTTGCTGCTCTCGGCATTGGATCTGCGCGCGCAGCGTCCGTATCTGCGGGCGAGGCCTACGCGCTTTGCATGGACTCTGCCTCGGTCCATCAGCCCAAAGACACAAACCTCGTTACGAAGGCCGGCTATTGCGTCGCCAAACAGCAGCCCAACGGCGGCAAGTACTATCAATGCCAATACGAGCGCGCCACGTATTATCAGGGCCCTGTAGGCATTGAGACCTGTGGTGACTTCGCATATGACGAAGAGCTAAACACGTGCCCTTACAAGCCCAACCAAACAGGCTGGATGGTCGAGCCCCTTGGTACTCGGTGTTTTGAGGGATGTGCCTATGCATACAGCCCCACTGATCGTGCTTTTTCTCCAACAGGATCAACCTGCACGCCTGGCCCTGAAAACCCTGATCCTGTTATGGATAGCGACGGTGATGGCGTGCCTGACGATCAGGATGCCTTTCCCAATGATCCCAACGAATCTCAAGACACCGATGGCGATGGTATCGGTGACAACGCTGATACCGCCCCGGACGATCCCACCAATGGCGACGATAAGAAAGACGGTGATGAAAAAGACAACAAAGCCGGCGGGGGAGGGGACTGCAATTCGCCGCCTAGCTGCTCAGGTGATGCCATTGCGTGCAATACCAACTGGCAGATTTGGAAGCTCCGCTGTACTTCATCAAGCGTTACCGGCTCGCCCGAAAATTGCGGTGCTGCCTACAGCTGCACGGGCGATTCCGCGCAGTGCGCTCAGATTGCTTTATTGCGCAAGACGGCTTGTAGCAACGCACTTCAAGGCAATCTTGACACGGATGGCAATGGCTTCGGCGTAGGGGACAGTGCCAACCTCAAGGCTATCAAGGATGCTGTTACAGGGAACGGCACCGATCTTGAATCGCCTGGCGTTCCGTGGGTGGATGACGTTGTTGAGCAAAAAGACTGGTCTAGTGGCTTGGGCGGCGGTACGTGTCCAGCGCCGATTTCTAGAACGGTCACCATCGCCGGATATTCCGGTAACGTTGATTTTTCGTTTCAGCCGCTGTGTGATTTTGCAGGTCTGCTCTATGCCGTGGTGGTCACGCTGAGCGCTGTTACCTCTGTTCTGATCATTGCCGGAGTGCGTAAGTAATGCCTTGGGTAGCCCGTCTATTGGTTCAATTGTTTGGTAGCGCAGTGGCCCGTGTTGCAACAGGTGCTGGCGTCGGTTTGTTTACGATGGCCGCACTTACGCCTGTCATCCTTTCGGCCTTGAATCAGGCTGCTACGAGCTTCAGCGGCATAACGTCTGCTGTCGCCAATATCATGCTTTTGTCCGGCATGGGCGTTGGCATGTCCATCGTCGGTTCCGCGATTCTTACGCGCGTTGCTATTGAGGCTGGAAAGATCGGCTTGAAGAGGATGACCAAGTAATGATGTATTTGATTTCCGGCCAGCCCGGCAACGGGAAAAGCCTCCGCGCCATGGCCTTGATGGAAGAGTTCTACCAGCGCAATCAGGATGCGGTGAAGGAGGGCAAGCAGCAACCGCGCCGCTTCTTCACCAACATCGCTGGCGCCACCAAGGAAGAGAACCCCAACGCGTTTCCCTGGGTTGAGCGCTTGCCAGATCACAATGACTGGACGCAGCTTCCGGATGGCAGTTTTGTCATGTATGACGAGGCTCACTCCGATGGCAAAACGCCGGGCCTGGAGCGCTACGGCTTGTTGTTCCCGTCAACAGGCAAGCCGGGCGAATCCGAAGATCCGCGCATCCGTGCCATGTCCACGCATCGCCATCGCGGTGTGGATCTTGTCTTCGTCACTCAGTGGCCGAGCAAGATCCATCATCAGGTGCGCCCGCTGATCGGCACACACATCCATATGAATCGTGCAATGGGCTTGCAGCGCGCCGGCATGCTGACGTGGAGTAGGGTGCAGCCAGATCCCTACGACGAACGCCAGCGCGAGAAAGCTGAGGAAGAAATTTGGGCATTCCCTAAAGGCCTGTATGAGCGCTACAAGTCCTCCAGCTTGCACACCGACAGCCACAAGTTCCGCGTCCCTAAAAAGGTCTGGGGTGCGCTGTCGATGCTGGTCGTTGCCATCCTCGTTTTTTGGCTGTTGTGGGCGTTCGTATTCAAGCCGAAAACGTCACCCACGGAAGAGGGCGCAGAAGCTGCGGCACAGGCCCTGGCGCCCTTGGGCGCGGGCGGGCCGCAGCGCGCCCTGCCGGATGATCCTATGGAGTACATGAAGGAGTTTCAGCCGCGTGTCCCGTCGCAGCCGTGGTCCGCTCGCGCCTACGATGACCGAAAGGTCAAGGTGGAACCCGAGTTGTTCTGTATGTCTAGTGAGTCGGGTGTGGGTGCGGATGGTCGGCAGCGCCCAGGCGGCTGCACGTGTCTTACGGAGCAGGGCACACGATATCGGCTGACCGGTGTTCAGTGCCGAACCATTGCCCGTGATGGCCCCAGTTATAACCCTTATAAAGCACCGCGTGCCCAGGATGCTGCCCAGCCTCAACCACCAGTTTCACAGCAACAATCTCAGCAGGGTCATGTGCCTGGTGCAGTGGTTTCCAAGGATGCAAGATCGCAGGGCACCTTCCCCGAATCCCCCGGTTATCAGTCGGAGTCCTACACGCCTGTTACAACCCTTCAAATGTGATCAGCAGCGTTAGCAGGGGTGTAGGGGCATTGCCCCTACGGATAACGCCTCACCCGCGCCGTGGAGCCCCAGGCCCACGCGTCCTACGCACTACCGTCGATCTATCGGCGGACCCCGCGCCATCCACCACTTAAGACCGCTTTTCATGCCTGCGTTGGATCACGTCCCGCAGGTAGATCACGTTGGCCGCCGTTGACCGTTGGGGTGGCGTGGGCACGTACAGGCGTCTGTATTGAGGCTTGCACACCTTCAGCTTGGCTTCGTCCATCATGGCTGACCATTCCCGCGCCAGGCTCGATGTCAGCGCTAGCCAGGTCAGTTGCGTTGCCGTGAATGCTTTTCCCTCCGGGGTCACCAGCTCGCCCCGTACGAACGAAAAACCGGCCCAGGGGCCGGTCAGTTGTCGATCACGCATGCGCCAATCTCCATTTGGCTGGCCATCGTCGCCGCCGCGGCGTGACCGCAGCAGCAAACGAACGCCACCAGCGCCGCAAGCGCCTTGACATAATATACATTATGCGAAGTCGCGCTATTGACGCTCCTGTGCGCCCTGGCGGCCTATCACT
>NZ_JAGHWU010000007.1:0-58708 GCF_017746145.1 Xanthomonas sp. D-99
ATTCCCGCGGAAAGCGCCAGAAATGGCGAAATTCCGAAGTTCCAAAAGCCACTCTTCGGAACGACGCCACCTTCCGCCCTGTCAGGTCTCGTTGTTCAGACCTTCCCTAATCACACCGGAACTGCGTTCGACTCCCACGTCGAAGGTGTACTTGATGCCGGCTGCAGTAGTCATCACGAAGCCCTCGCCGGGATAGCCATTTGCAGTGGCGCCTTTGCATGAAAAAGCATCCGTGGCCGATGTGGTCCACAGATGTGCGCCCCCGTCAGATGGTGCGAGCGGCGAACCGTCGAGAATCAGCAGCTCGTGATCGCCACGCCCGGGAATATGTACCGAGTTTCCATGCCAAACATCGCGATACTTGACGCTGGACCGGACAGCCGGGTAGAAGACCGCCGAGCAGCGGGCCTTCGGACGATTCAGGATATCCGTGTCCCACTTATAGGCCGCATCGAACGTACCACTGATGGAGGGCACATCTATTTCCCAATTTCCCAAGCCGGCGTATTCCTTGGAGAAGTCGCCCTGCGGTTTGGGCTTGACGATAAGCCGGCGAGCTAGCTCCACTGGCAAAGCATCGTTGCCTCTCAGCTGGATATCGACGTTGCGAAACGCAGTCTGCCCGTCAAACAGACTGACGCTATCTCCCATCAAATCGTCGCCCAGCGCGGGCGTCTTCTCTGTCGCTCTGACGAGCTTGGCGTACTCGACATAGGGCTCGATCGCATTTTGCGCCCTGGCGGTACCTGCAACGCTGCCCAAGACCATTCCCACGAATACCAATCCAATGCGCATCGCCCACGATGACGCGCAGCAAAATCCATATTGCATAGCCGCCCGATCCTGAATGTTGAGGTCCCGCACGGCCCCCTGAAGGAAACTCACGCCGTATCGGTGGCGAATTATTATCAGATCAGTCGAACAAAGTCATCTCGGCTCAATCGACGTGGTGACAGGCATTACTCACGAAAGATAAAGACCATAAAAATCATAGCCATACTCGCGCACTGCCTTTATAGGCAAGCAACGGAGCAGGGTATCGAAAAAATACCTGGTCCCTGGACCACCCATCCAGAGATGGCATTACAGAACTGTACGCCCCGAGCGAGAACTGTCACTATTGCTGAACTAGTTGCCAGCCACACAATATCTCCAGGTCGCCAGCTTCCAGCGCACGCCATTGCCCCGACGGCAAGCCCTCCAGCGACAGGCCACCGATGCGGCTGCGGTGCAGCGCGACCACATGGTTGCCGGCGGCAGCGAACATGCGCCGCACCTGGTGATAGCGACCTTCGTGCAGGGTCAGCCGCGCCTGGCGTGGGCCAAGCACCTCCAGTTCGGCCGGCAGCAGCGGCTTGGTTTCGCCCTCCAGCAGCAGGCTGCCGCTGGCGAACAGCGTGGCCTCCTCGCCACGCAGGTCCTCGGCCAGGGTGATGTCGTACACCTTGTCCAGCGCGGATTTGGGCGAAATGATCCGATGCAGCAGCGCGCCGTCGTCGGTCATCAACAACAGGCCGCTGGTCTCGCGGTCCAGCCGCCCCACCGGCGCCAACACCGGCGCACGCAGGCGGAAACGTGGCGGCAGCAATTCGTAGATCAGCCGGCCGGTGTCCTTGGTCGAGCAGGTGTAGCCGCCGGGTTTATGCAGCAACAGGCTCAAGCCCGCCGGCGGATCGAGCGGTTCGCCATCGATGCGGATGGCGTCGTGCTCCACCTGGTCGTCGGCATACAGCACCTCGCCTTGCGCATCGGTGATCGCGCCCTGCCGGAACAGCTGGGTGACTTGCTTGCGGCTGCCGTAGCCGAGATTGGCGATGTGTTTGACCAGCTTCATGGGCGCGCCCCGCGGCCGCGGGTCGCCGCGATCAGCTTGAATCCATCGCGTTCGGCAGCCACGCGCACCTGCCCGAAACTGTCGTTGAGCACCTGTTCGTAGGGTAGATGCCGGTTGGCGACCAGCAGCAGTTGCCCGCCCGGGCGCAGCGCCTGTGCGGCCACTGCAATGAAGCGCTGCCCGATGTCCGGGCGGTCGGCACGCGACGGCGTATGGAACGGCGGGTTGCTGACGATGAAATCGTATTGCCCCACCAGCCCGGCCGTGACATCGAGCCAGTGGTAGTGCAGCTGCGCCGGATGCGTGATGTCCTGCAGATTGCGCCGCGCCAGCGTCAACGCGCGCGCCTCGGCTTCGTACAGATCCAGCGCGGCGACCTTGGGACAACGCGCCAGCACTTCGGCCGACAGATACCCGAAACCCGCGCCCAGATCGGCGCCATGGCCGGCCAGCGTGGTGGGCAGATGCTCGACCAGCAACGCAGAAGCGGGGTCGATGCGATCCCAGGCAAAGACCCCGGGACGGCTGACAAAGCGGCCGTCCAGAATCTTGCGTGGCGCATCCAGCGCGGCCCAGCGGGCCTGCAGCGTGGCATCGGTGCCAGCCGGCAGCGGCGCGCTCCAATAGGTGCGGCAGTGGTACTTGGTCAGGCTACCGGCCAGCCCGGTGAGCTGGCGCAGATCCGCTTCCCCCGAGCGTGCGCCTTCGTTGTTGGACTGGCAGGCGACCACGCGGCCACCGGGTGCAGTCAACGCCACCGCACGTGCGAACAGCGCACGCGCCTCTTCGCGCTGCCGCGGGGGCAGTACCAGCACCAGGGCATAGCGCGTGCTGTCGGCCTCGTTCTCGCTTTCTTCGCGCACCGTCCACCCGTTGCGCTCCAGCGCTTCGGCAAACGGACGGAAGCTCTGCTCGCAGGTCAGCGTCTGGGTAGTTGCCCGCTCGCGCAGCGGAAAACCGTCGCGCGCGCGCAGGAACAAGACCGGTCCTTCCGGCCATGGCAGCGCGCCTTGAGCAAAGGGCAGAAACAGCGCTTGAAGCGGGGCGTCGTGCGGGCCAGCCATCGGATCATCGGGTCAGGGACAGGCCGTCATTGTAAAGGGAGCGGTGGGATCACACCGCCTGCTGGGATTGCGTACTGACTGTCCGGCCTGAAAGGAGAGCTTTGCGAAGCATCCAAAACAATCCCATTGGATGCCAATTGACAAACGATGGTGCTGCGCGGAGCGCAATAATGCGATAGGCATCTCCTGATTCAATCTCACCCACAGGCTGCGCTCGAATGGCTGACCGACGCGTGGAAGGCATCTTCAATCAGTGCATTGACAGCGCCAAATCAAAACCCCACGCTTGAGCTCGCAGGAAGACCGTCGATCATCAACAGGAATGCTGGATATGAGATATAGGAAATATTTCGGACTGTTTTCCATGGCACTACTTTTGGGGACATCCGCGCATGGTCAGAATTATCGTGCGGCGACGGCGCCATCCAGCTCGATGACAACAACGCAGAAAAGTTTATATCGCGCCGGATCTAACGAATCGCAATCCATCATCGCTTGGATCAAGCAGCACTCACCAAAGTATCCGCCGCTGTTACCGGCAAGTAGCTTGAGTGTCTCCCGCAGCATCGTCTCGACCGGATTGATGCGTATTCAGTCCGGGCCGGATGGTCCACCGGTTCCTTTGCCCGCCAGCGGCGTCCCCGGCGAAAAAATCACCATCCGCAACGAATTTCCTGGCGGAGCATTTGAACAATGGGATTACGAATGGGCTGGTCAGTCGGGTGGATCATGGCAACTGACAGGCTACCAATTCAGCGCACCGACAAGTAGAGGCGACAACGACAATCCGCGGCAGCCTTTCTGATTTCTTGTACTCCGCATAATCGTCAGCCAGCTCCTCTGGCTTGTTTGAAGAGAGGGGCTTGGGGATATTGGCAGACGCTCAGTTGAGGTCGAGCATTGCGCCCAGAGTCTGCGCTTTAGTCAACTCCGCAACTTGAAAATCGGCCGTCTTGCTTCCCCCGCCATTGCAGGGAGCGCCGTGGTCATATTGCCTGCTGGTCGCCGCGTCTACACAGGTTATTGATGCGCACGCAACATTCGCCCGCCTAGGCTGGCATCCAAGCCCACAGCGGAGAGACGCGATGCGAGCCTTGTTCGTAGGAGGAGTTGTCGACAACAGCGAGATGGATCTGGACGACACCCCGCCACCGATGCACTACCCCGAAAACACTGGCGCCGGCAGACCCCGCTACCGCCTGCACCAGATTGGCGAACGTGGCGATGGCACGGTGGCCTACGCGGTGTATGGCGCCCCGGAAATGGCCGACGAGGACATCACTCGCATTACCGAAGAGCGTGGCTACGCGCGGCGCTTCAGTGCCTCGCCGGAGGCACCCCGTTAAGGGCGAGGTACTCGATGCGGGCGCCTGGAACCTGCTCTGCCGCACGCGATGGAGCATGCGTCAGGCGCCCTCGATCAAAGCGCGCATAGGTCACTGCCGACAGGCTGCACGTGAATTGACCAGACGCTTGCTCGGTTTTGCGTCTATCGGATGGGGTCAGCCCGACCACTGATATGGGTTCGCTTGCGGGCAACCGTACTTTCCGGCAATACCCCGGTGCTGCGCTTCCGACGCTGCGTGTTTCGAGTTGCAGCCTGCAGCGCAGGGCAGCGGCGCGGTTGAGTGGTTTTCAGCACGGTGAACGCAGGCTGCGCACGGCACCCTCAGCTACTTTCGGGGTCCCCTCTACAAGACACCCAGGATAATTCGTGGGAGAGGTGTGTCTCCCATCGCAGCTGGGATTGCCTGCTCTCCTGCGCAAGCGGTCGCATGCGGGCTCAGCGCGCCTTCGGCGTCACCCGCCAGATCACATTGCCTACATCGTCGGCCACCAACAATGCGCCGCGACTGTCCGGCGCCACGCCCACCGGGCGGCCCTGTGCATTGCCTTCGGCATCCAGGAATCCGTCCAGCACCGTGATCGGCGGGCCGTTGGGCTTGCCGTCGGCGAACGGGACAAACAGCACCTTGTAGCCGCTGGGCGGGTCGCGATTCCACGAGCCGTGCTGGCCGATGAAGGCGCCCTGGCGGAAACGCTCGGGCAGCAGGCTGCCGCTGGCGAAGCTCAGGCCAAGTGATGCTGTGTGCGGGCCGAGCGCGTAATCGGGCTTGATCGCCTTGGCCACCAGTTCGGCATTCTGCGGTTTGACCCGCTCGTCCACGTGCTGGCCGTAATAGCTGTATGGCCAGCCGTAAAAACCGCCGTCGCGCACCGAGGTCAGGTAGTCCGGCACCAGGTCGCTGCCGATTTCGTCGCGCTCGTTAACCACCCCCCACAGCGATTTGCTCTGCGGCTCCCACGCGGTGCCCACCGGGTTACGCAAGCCGCCAGCGAAGACGCGGCTGGTGCCGGTGGCCGGGTCGATCTCCAGGATCGCCGCACGATTGAGCTCGGCTTCCATGCCATTTTCGGCTACGTTGCTGTTTGAGCCGACGCCGACATAGAGCTTGCTACCGTCCGGGCTGGCCAGCAGCGACTTGGTCCAATGGTGGTTGATTCCGCCGGGCAGATTGGCAACGAAGGTCGGCTTGGCGGTGAGATGCGTGTCGCCGGCCTTGTACGGAAAACTCACCAGCGCATCGGCATTGGCGACATAAAAGCGGTCGCCGATCAGCGCCATGCCGAACGGCGAAAACAGGCCGCTGACGAACTGCGTACGCACCTCTGCCACGCCGTCGCCATCGGCATCGCGCAGCAACGTAATGCGATTGGCGCTCGCCACCGCCGCGCCGGCCTTTTTCATCATCGCGCCCTGCACTTTCTTGCGCAGCCCGCCGCCGGCTTCGGCATCTTCGGGCTTGGGCGGCTCGGCCGTTTCGGCCACCAACACATCGCCGTTGGGCAGCACGTAGATCCAGCGCGGGTGATCCAGATCGCGCGCAAACGCTGCAACCTGCAGATCGTCGGCCGCCATGGGCCTGGCATTGGCTGCCCAGCGTTTGACCGGCGCCACTTTGACGGTGGGAATCAGACGCTTCACCGGCTCGGGCAATTGCGGGTCCGGCCCGGTCCCCTGTTCGATCGCCAACGTTGCCGTATCGCCGCACGCGGCGAGCACGGCAAGCGCCATCAACGACAGCGGCCAGCGAGCGAACTTCAATCGGGATGCATTCATTGCGGGCAAATCCTGGACGGTTGCGTCAGCCAGTGATCATGCCGCCAATGCGACGGTGAGAAGTAAACACACCGTCAACACACCGCCGTCACGGCATGACTTGCGGATCGGCGCCCAGCAACAACGGATGCACCGCCACGATCCGGTCCATCCAGATCCATTGCGGCTCCTGCGATGCATCCAGCTGGTCAAGTCGCAGCTGACCGTTCACTCCTTCGTTGTCGTGGTCGTCCAGATAGGTCTGCAGGCTGGGGCGCACGGCGACCGTGCCGCTGATCATGCTGCCGTCGTCGAGCTCGATCCGTACACGCTCCTGACCATCGAGCAGGGACACCCAATGTTCGAGCGTGGCGATCTGGACCTGTTCGGAATACACGTGCGGGGCGTACTTGGGCATTGCGCGATCTCCATGGGCTGAGCGCGTCAAGCTAGGCCAGCATGCGTGAAAGAGGCAGAAAACGTACTGGGCGCCCTTGGTCGGCATTGGCGCGGCGTTGTCGCCACGCATGCGCACGCATCCGTCTTCTAGCGCGGCCATGCTGCAACGGTGGTGAAAGGCTCATCCATGAAACGACCTGTGCGTCGCATGACGATCGGTTGTTCGGGGTAGATCGGCGCCTCATGGAAAGACGCCGGGTACGCAAGCAACACGCACGCTACTGCGCATCCAACGCGTCGCCTCACCACCTTGCGGTGACCCGCTGCGCGGCTGTGCGCTACGCGCCGTCACTCCACCGCCTGGCGCGCGGCACGCACGGCCGTGACCAGTTGCGCCACGCTGTAGGGTTTGGCCAGATGTTCCTGAAACCCGGACTCCAGCGCGCGCTTGCGGTCGTCTTCGCGGGCCAGGGCGGTGACTGCCACGGCCGGCAACGCGGTGGCATCCAGCCCGAGGTTTTCGCGCACCGTGCGGATCAAGCCGTAACCGTCCATGCCCGGCATGCCGATATCGGTCAGCATCAGATCGAAGCGCGCGTGGCCACGGTGATCGATCAATGCCAGCGCATCGGTGGCGCTGCCGGCGGTGACCACTTCGGCGCCCTGCTCTTCGAGCAGACGCCGCAGATAATCGAGCATGTCCGGTTGGTCTTCGACCGCCAGCAGGCGCAGACCGTTGAGCGCGCGCGCTTCGACGATCTGTTCGGACATCAGACGCCGCCGCAATTCGCGGCGTGGGCGCTTGGCCTGATCGGGAATATGTTCCGGCAGCCGCACGGTGAAGGTCGCGCCCTTGCCACGCCCACCACTGGTGGCACCGACCTGGCCGCCGTGCATTTCCACCAGCTGCTGCACGATGGCCAGGCCCAGACCAAGGCCGCCATGCTGGCGCGTGGTGGTGCCGTCGGCCTGGCGGAAACGGCCGAACAGATGCGGCAGAAATTCCGCTGCAATGCCATCGCCGGAGTCGCAGACCGACACCCCCAGATGCCCGTCGTCGCGCTCGATTTTGACGTCGATACGGCCATGTGCCGGGGTGAACTTGATGGCGTTGGACAGCAGATTCCACAACACCTGCTGCAGGCGCGTGGCATCGCCAAGCACCAGGCATGGCGTGGGCGGCACGTGCAGCTCCAGCACCTGGTCCTTGCCTTCGGCAGCCAGCTCCTGGGTATTCAAGGCTTCGCGCACCTGCTCGACCAGATCCAGCGATTCGACTTCCAGCTGCACCTTGCCCAGCAACATGCTGCTGAGATCGAGCATGTCGGAAATCAGCCGCTTCTGCGCACGTGCGCTGCTGGCGATCACCGACAGCCCCTTGTAATACGGCTGGCCTTCTTCCACCCGCTGCAGCAGCAACTCGCTCCAGCCCAGGATGGTGGTCAGCGGGGTGCGCAGTTCGTGCGACAGCGTGGCCAGGAACTCGTCCTTCAGCCGCGCCATGCTTTCGGCCTCGTTGCGCGCGCTGCGCTCGGATTCCAGCAATTGCTCGCGCGCCAGTTCGATCTCGCGCTGCTCGGTCACGTCCGGGCTGCTGCCGGCCAGGCCGATGAAACGGCCGTCGGCCGAATAGCGCGGCGTGGCGGTCATTTCGATCCAGCGCCACTGCCCATCATGGCGGCGCGCGCGCACCAGCGCGCGCAGGCCGCGCTGTTCCTGCAGCGATGCCGCCAGCTCGAACTGGAAGGTCGGCAAGTCGTCCGGATGCAGCAGTTCGCTCCACGCCGACACCGTACCGCTGGAAATATCCAGGCCGAAAAATTCGCCATACGCGCTGTTGACGAAGCGCACCACGCCCTGCGCGTCCAGTACCCACACCGGCATCGGCAAGCCGTCGGCCAGCGCACTGAAACGCGCCTCGCTTTCGGCCAGCTCGCGCTCGACGCGTTTGCGCTCGGTGATGTCCATGAACAGGATCGCCACCCGCGCCTGCTCCGGCTGCCCGACCCGGAACGCATCCACCGAATACCAGCGCTTGAGCGCCTTGGCCTGCATTTCGAAGTGGATGCGGTTGCCGGTGCGCGCAACGTGACCATAGCGGTCGAACCATTCCTGCTCGTGCTCGGGGAGCAGGTTGCGGATGGAGACGTTCAGTGCGTGGGGCGACAGACCTGTATAGCGCTCGAAGGCGCCATTGGTGGTGCGGATCACATAGTCCACCGCCTGCTCGCCGTCGAACACCATGTCGATGACGCAGAATCCGGCGTCGATGTTGTGGAAAATCTCGTGATACATCGCCGGGTCCAGAAACGGCTCGGCGATGGCGGCCGGCAGTGCGGCAGCCAGCGTAGGGCTGGAAGAAGGAGTGCTCAAATCGGAAACCACGGATGCTGCCGGAGCGGATGACGGGCAGATGAAACCATGCCCGATGTCGTCAGCGGGTGCACGCCAGGCTGGCAAAGTTCACGTTTTCGTTGCCAAGTCCCGGGTTTACCACAAGGTGGTGGCAGCGAAGCCGATGCAGGTTGCCAGCACCACGATGCCGGCGATCACGCCGCGAAAGACCCATTCCCCCTCGCGGCGCAGCTGTTCGTCCATCCAGCGCTGCGCTTCCTCGCGCCAGGCGGTGGACCGCGTGTAATCGGAGTCCAGCAGCAACAGGCGCACCCGCGCCACCCCCATCTGTGCGCATTCGACGCGGCAGCGCTGGCTGAAGCCGTCTTCCCCACTGGCAATCTCCGCGCCCACCGGCAGTTGCAGTTCGAGTTCATGCCTGGACATAACGGGGACGCTCCTGATCAAGCTCGTGTTCCAGCGCCATGCGCGCCAGCTGGGTGTAGTTAGCACGCGGACCCTGTCCACGGCCGGTGAGCATCCCCTGGTAGTCCAGGTGGTGCCAGACCCGGCCGGTCCACTCCACGCAATCTTCGGCAATGACCAGCATCAGCGAGTAGCGATAGTCCAGGCCATCGGCCGCGGTGTAGGTGTAGACCGGCGGGAACTGCACGGCCACATCCACCTGGCGCGCCAACGCTGCCAGATGCTCGCGGAGCGCATCACGCGGATCGGCACCCGGCTCCAGCTGCAATGCGCGCGTTGCCAGGTCCAGGTCGACCTCGCTCTGCAGTGCCACGAAGGCGGCCGCACCGGAAGCGGGGTTGTGACCGTGCTGCTTGGCCCAGTCGATGAACTGCAGACGCACGTCCGACGGCATGTGTGCCGGCGCCGAAGACGCTGATTTTGTGCGGAAAGAGTGGGTGTCCATGCTGGCGATCTTCCGGGCTGTGCCGTGAAGCGCGGGCGCAGGCGCAGTGAACCCGCCGTCATGGCTTTACAGTGCAGATTAACCGCGCGGCAACGTGGTCGCGGACCCAGGTGTGCTGCGCGTTGCGGGCCCTCGGAGCCACCCCCACACTGCGGGAACAGCCGGTACACACCGTACCTTCCGCTTGGAGGCTTTCGATGAAACGTTCCACTCTTTCCGGCGCCAGCCTGCTGCTGGCTGGCTTGCTTGCGGCGACCGGCGTGCAGGCCGGGGTGCGCAACGTCACCGACCCCGATGCGCCGCGCGCGCTCAGCAGCGATGGCAAGGTGGATGTGCGCTGGACCGACCCTGCGCAGTTCTCCGAGGTGCGCTTCAGCGGCAACCGTTGGGAGGCGCAACGCGGCGATTGGGTGACCCAGCTGGCCACCCACTTCCAGCAGAGCGCAGCGCGCCAGTTGCCCGACGGCCAGCACCTGAGCGTGACCATCACCGACATCCGCCGCGCCGGCCAGTACGAGCCCTGGCACGGGCCGCGCATGCAGGACGTGCGCGTGGTCAAGGACATCTACCCGCCGCGCCTGAGCTTCACCTACACGCTCACCGGCGCCGATGGCCGCGTGATCGACCAGGGCGAACGCAAGCTGGTGGATTCGGCCTTCCTGATGAGCGGACCGCGCCTGACCGACAGCGACCCGCTGCGCTTTGAGAAGGCGATGATCGACGACTGGGTGCGCAAGCAGTTCCGCACTGATCGCAGTACGGCTGGGTTGTGATTGGTCGGTGCCGACGGCGCCGGGAAAGCAACTCGGCCTTGAAAGACAACGGCGCGTGGCAACGCGCCGTTTTTGTCTGTGGGCGCGCTAGAGCCCCCTCCCGTCGGGCGGAAAGGCACTGCTTGCGCGCCACTGGCGCGCGTGCCTTGGAGCGCCCGCGCTGCTAGCGCGGGCCGGGGCGCGGAGCGGGGGTTGGGCTGAAGGTACGAGCGAAGCCCACTTGTTGTTCGAAGTGCATGTGGCTTCGCACGTCCCCCTCATGCGCCTCTTCGGGGCACCTTCTCCCCACGAAGGAGGACAATGCCCCGGTGGGAGAAGGGACACCTCACCGCGTGACTCCCTCGCTCGCTGCAGCCTCGCCCATATACACCCGCGGCACCCGCTTGAGCCCGCACAGCAGCTGGTACGCGCTGACGTTGCATTGGGCGGCCAGCGCGCCGACCTGCGGCGCATCACCCCACAGCTGCACCGGCGTGCCGATGTCGGCCTGCGGGTGGTCGGTGAGGTCCACGGTGAGCATGTCCATCGAGACGCGACCGATCAACGGGCAGACCTGGCCGTCCACCAGCACCGGGGTGCCGTTGGGTGCGAACTGCGGGTAGCCGTCGGCATAGCCCATCGCCACCACGCCGACGCGCGTGGGTCGTTCGGCAACGAAGCGGGCGCCATAGCCCACCGGCTCGCCGGCCGGCAGATCGCGGACCGAAATGATGCGCGAGCGCAGCGTCATCACCGGACGCAGTTGCGCGGTGTGCGCGGTGTGCTCCGGGAACGGGTTGGCGCCGTACAACATCAGCCCAGGGCGCGACCAGTCGTTGCGCAGTGCCGGCCAGCCAAGCAGGCCGGGCGAATTGCGCAGGCTGGTTTCCGCGCGCATGCCGCCGGCGGTCAGCGCAAAGGCCACCGCCTGTTCGTCGGTGCGGCTGCAGTCCAGTTCGTCGGCGCGCGCCAGATGGGTCATCAGCACCAGCGAGGCGATCTGCGGCAGCCCGCGCAGGCGCAGCCAGGCGGCGCGGAAGTCTTCCGGCGACAGGCCCAGCCGATGCATGCCGCTGTCCATCTTCAACCACACCCGCAACGGCCGCGGGCTCTGGAACTCGGCCAGCGCGCGCACCTGCTGCGGCGTGGCCGCCACCGTCCACAGATCGTGCTCGGCGATCAGGCGCAGCTCGTCGTGTTCGAAGAATCCTTCCAGCAACAGGATCGGCGCACCGATACCGGCCTGGCGCAGTTCCAGCGCCTCTTCGATGCAGGCCACTGCGAAGCCATCGGCTTCCGGCTCCAGCGCCTGCGCGCAGCTCACTGCGCCATGCCCGTACGCGTCGGCCTTGACCACCGCCAGCGCCTTGCTGCCGCCCAGGCGCTTGGCCAGGCGGTAGTTGTGCCGCAACGCCTCCAGATCGATCGACGCTTGCGCAGGACGCACTACGCAGCCTCCCGCTGCGGACGCGCGCTGCGTGGCGACAGGTAGCGGAACACATCCAGGCCTTCGGTATCGATGTCGGGCGTGCGGCCCTGCATGAGGTCGGCCAGGTAGCGCCCGGAGCCGCAGGCCATGGTCCAGCCCAGCGTGCCGTGCCCGGTGTTGAGGAACAGGTTGGCATACGGGGTAGCGCCGACCACCGGGGTGCCATCCGGGGTGGCCGGGCGCAGGCCGGTCCAGAACTCGGCCTGGGCCAGATCGCCGCCACCGGGGAACAGGTCGTTGACCACCATTTCCAGGGTGGCGCGACGACGCGGATTCAAGGACATGTCGAAGCCGGCCACCTCGGCCATGCCGCCGACGCGGATACGGTCGTCGAAACGGGTGAGCGCGATCTTGTAGCTCTCGTCCAGCACCGTAGAGGTCGGCGCGCGCTGCGCATCGACGATCGGGATGGTCAACGAATAGCCCTTGAGCGGGTACACCGGCAGATGCAGGCCGAGCGAGAGCAGCAAATCGGCCGAATAGCTGCCCAGCGCCAGCACGTAGCGGTCGGCGGTCTCGATGCGGCCATCGATCTGCACGCCAGTGATTTGGCCGCCGGCATGCTCCAGCCGCTCGATCTGCTGCCCGTAGCGGAACGTGACACCTGCCTGCGCGGCCAGTTCGGCCAGGCGTTGGGTAAACAGGCGGCAGTCGCCGGTCTGGTCTTCGGGCAGGCGCAACGCGCCAGCCATCTGCGCGCCGCCGCCGGCCAGTCCAGGTTCGAACTGCGCAATCTGCTCAGGGCCCAGCAGCTCGTACGGCACGCCGTACTGGGCCAGTACTTCGATGTCCTGCGCGGCCGCATCCAGCTGCTGCTGGGTGCGGAACAACTGCGTGGTGCCCAGCTGGCGGCCTTCGAATTCGATGCCGGTCTCGGCGCGCAAGGCGTTGAGGCAATCACGGCTGTAGTCGGACATGCGCACCATGCGCGCCTTGTTCACCGCATAGCGCTCGGCGGTGCAGTTGCGCAGCATCTGGCTCAGCCAGGCCAGCTGGCGCAGGTCGCGGGTGGGGCGGATCGACAGCGGCGCGTGCTGCTCGAACAGCCACTTCACCGCCTTGCCAGGCACGCCGGGTGCGGCCCAGGGGGAGGTGTAGCCAAACGACAGCTGGCCGGCGTTGGCGTAGCTGGTCTCCAGCGCCGCCGCCGGCTGGCGGTCGACCACGGTCACTTCGCAACCGGCCTGTGCCAGGTACCACGCACTGGTCACGCCGATGACGCCGCTACCGAGAATGAGCACACGCATGTCGTTCTCCTGGAAAGGGCATTCCCCCACAACTACGCACAGAGGGGGACAGTTAGACGCAGTATATTGCGAGCCAGGCAGTGCCATTTCTGGAATCGGCACGGCTTTGCAGTGAAACTTCCTGCCAAACCTTGCCGAGACAAACCCCATGAGCACCCGCGCCCGCGAGCTGGACAAGATCGACCGCAAGATCCTGCGCATCCTGCAGCAGGAGGGGCGGATTTCGTTTACCGAACTGGGCGAGCGGGTCGGCCTGTCGACCACGCCATGCACCGAGCGCGTGCGACGGCTGGAGCGCGACGGCGCAATCACCGGCTATTACGCGCGGCTGGACCCGCACTACCTCAAGGCCAGCCTGCTGGTGTTCGTGGAGATCAGCCTGGCCTACAAATCCGGCGACATCTTCGAAGAATTCCGCCGCGCCGCGCTAAAGCTGCCCAACGTGCTGGAATGCCATCTGGTCTCCGGCGACTTCGACTACCTGCTCAAGGCGCGCATCAGCGAGATGGCGTCCTATCGCAAGTTGCTCGGCAGCACCTTGCTGACCATGCCGCATGTGCGTGAATCCAAGAGCTATATTGTGATGGAAGAGGTCAAGGAGACGCTGGCGTTGCCGATCGCCGATTGAGCCGGGATTCGGGATTGGCGGTTGGCGGTTGACGGTTGGCATCGGCAGATCGCGCCGCTGCTGTCAGCGCACCACGCGCATGCCATCGCCCGCCGGTACCGCGTCATAGTAGCGGCCGGTCTTGGTATCCAGCACCCGGTTGGCGCCGGCCGGCTGCATGCCCTGCAGCAAGCGGCCATTGCGGTCGTAGACCATCGGCTTGGTCGGCGCCACCTGGCTGCCCGCAGGCGCGATCGGCGTTTGTGCCGGCCCGTGCGTGGGGATGCTCGGCGCGACCGGGCGTTGCCCCAGCTGCGAGGGCACCGGTGCGGCGGAAGGCGCCGGCTGCAGCGTGCGCGGCGGCGTCACCGTGGGCTGGACGGGCGTCGGCGTGGTAATGGGCTGCAAGGTCGTGGACGAGCGCGTGGTGGTGGCCGACTGCGCCGCCACCGCGCTGGTCATCGTCAGTAGAACGCACAGCAGAACGCGGCGGCTTGATGAGTGGATCGCCATGACAGGCACCTTGCGTGTTTGAGGGTAATGCAGTGATTGGGGCGCAAGGACGCTGCGGCAATGCATGCGACCGGCCGGGGGATGAACGCTTTCGCAAGGTGGTTGCGGTGCGAAGACTTCCACCGTAGTGGCCGGCCGTTGGCTGCGTCTCAACGGTTGAACCACCCCGACAATGCCCACATCACGGAAGCAGGCGCCGGCACCCCGCTGGCGAGCGCATGCGAGAGCCTCATGAGCCAGTTCGATCTGACCCCTCCCTCCCCCGCCCAACGCGATGCCCTGATCGCCGGGCTCAGCGACGAGGAACAGCGCGTGCTGCTGCACCATGGCACCGAGGCGCCATTCTGCGGGGTGTTCCTGGACAACAAGCTGGACGGTGTCTATACCTGCCGGCTGTGCGGCCTGCCGTTGTTCCGTTCCAGCGCCAAATTCGACTCCGGCACCGGCTGGCCGAGCTTCTTTGCGCCCTACGACCCTGCCCATGTGCGCGAGATCCGCGACACCAGCTACGGCATGATCCGCACAGAAATCGTGTGCGCGCGCTGCGACAGCCACCTGGGACATGTGTTCCCGGACGGCCCGCCCCCCACGGGCGAGCGCCACTGCCTGAACTCGGTCTCGCTGGGCTTCACCGAAAACGGCCAGGCCCTGCCGAACCCCCTGGATCGCCAAGGCGCCGAAGCGCAGACGGACTGACGGCCCGCCTACCTGCGAGGCCACGGCCATTGCAGTGTCTGGAGGCGCTCGACAAGGCCTCCCTGCGCTTTTGTGCGCCGAGGCCAGCACCGCTCGCGGGTGATTCGAGCCGGCACTAGCGCTGTGAAAATCGGTTGCGGCGCGAGAACTCCAGACACGGCTTGATTTCCGTCCGGGCGGCCACACGCAGGCTACGTCCCAGCCGTGAAGCGGCCGCGTGTTCAGTCGTGGGCAGGCCTTCCCGGCTCCGGCGCGCAAGATGCACCCGCTTGGGCGGCGCCGGAACCCAGCACTCCACGTCCAGCCGCCGCAACCCGGCGGCGATCCCAACCAGGCAGGAGTCCGCAGATGCATATGTCCTCATCCCTGCTGCTTACCGGCCTGCTGGCCGCCGCCCTCGCCGGCTGCAACGCAGGTCGCCCGCCCTCTGCAGCGCAGGACGCCAAGCCTGCACAAGCGCAGCCAGCCGGCATCCAGGCCGATGCCCGCCCGCTTGCCACAGGCACCGACGCCAGCGTGACCGGCCCGCTGCCGCGTCCGGCCAAGACGCCCGCCCCGGCCGCGGCGGCTGCCGACCCCGCGCGTCCCGCGCAGACGGTGGCCTGGCGCTGTGGCCCACGCACGATCGCGACACGCTTCGACGCGGCCACCGATACCCTGCGGCTGACCCTCGAAGGCCGCACGCTGATCCTGCTCAGTGCCCAGGCGGCATCCGGGGCGCGCTTTGCCGATGCGCAGGGCAACCAATGGTGGGAACACGCCGGCGAAGCGACGCTGTCGCTGGCAGGCGGCGAGGCGCTCAAATGCGTGCATGAGACCGCCACCACAATCGGCTAGACATTCAGCTACAGCGCACGTCTTCACGCGGTGCGCTTCAAGAATCGGCCGCGCAAGCCGAAACCACTAGCAACCCCAGTTTGCTTCCGGCTGCGCCATGCTCATCATCGTTGGCTTCATCGTCGTCATCGTCAGCGTCCTCGGCGGCTACGTGCTGTCGCACGGAAAGCTGGGCGCGCTGTGGCAGCCGTACGAGTTGATGATCATCGGTGGCGCGGCATTGGGCGCCTTCCTGGTCAGCACGCCGGGCAAGATCGTCAAGGAAACCCTCAGCGGCATCATGGGCGTGTTCAAGGGCCCGCAGTACAAGTCCGACGACTACAAGGACACCCTGAGCCTGATCTACGAGCTGTTGAACAAGGCGCGCCGCGACGGCTTCATGGCGCTGGAAGACCATGTCGAAAAGCCGCAGGACAGCACCATCTTCGGTAACTACCCCAAGGTAGTGGCCGACCATCACCTGCTGGATTTCATCACCGACTGCCTGCGCCTGATGATCGGCAGCAACATCGAGCCGCACGAGCTGGAACCGCTGCTCGAACTGGAACTGGAAAAACACCATCACGAAGCCCTGGCGCCGTCGCATGCGCTGAGCAAGGTGTCCGACGGCCTGCCCGGCTTCGGCATCGTGGCGGCGGTGCTCGGCATCGTGATCACCATGGGCTCGATCGGCGGGCCGATCGAAGAGATCGGCCACCATGTCGGCGCCGCGCTGGTGGGCACCTTCCTCGGCATCCTGCTGGCCTATGGCTTCGTCTCGCCGTTGTCGGCGGCGATGGAAGCGCGTGCCGAGCAGGACGGGCGCATCTACGAAGCGGTCAAGACCGCGCTGCTGGCCTGCCTGCGTGGCTACAACCCGAAGATTGCGCTGGAATTCGCGCGCAAGACCCTGCCCTCCAATGTGCGTCCGAGCTTCGGCGATTTCGAAACGCACCTGAAGACGATCAAGTAGGGCCACGGTCATGGCCGAGGCCAAATCCACCGTCATCATCCGACGGGTCAAGAAGGTACAGGGCGGCGGCCATCATGGCGGCGCCTGGAAGGTGGCGTTTGCCGACTTCGTGACCGCGATGATGGCCTTCTTCCTGGTGCTGTGGCTGATGGCGGCCACCACCAAGGAACAGCGCGCGGCGATCTCCGAATACTTCCGCAACCCCAGCCCGCTGTCCGGCAAATCGCCGGCGCCTTCGCCCGGCATGAACGGACCCGGCGGCGCCAGCACCTCGATGATCAAGCTCGGCGGTACCGCCGACATGGCCAAGGGGCAGAAAGACGAAATGGGCCGCAAGCGCGACAACGCGGCCGATACCGACGTGGACAGCCGCGCCAAGGACAAGAAGCGCCTGGAAGCGCTGATGCAGGATCTGAAGGAGGCCATCGACAAGAGCCAGGCGCTGGAGCCGTTCAAGGACCAGTTGCTGCTGGACCTCACGCCCGATGGCCTGCGCATCCAGATCGTGGACAAGCAGAACCGCCCCATGTTCGACATCGGCCGCGACCAACTCAAGCCGTATACGATGGCGATCCTGCGCGAGCTGTCCAGCTTCATCAATCAGGTACCCAACCACATCAGCATCACCGGTCATACCGACACCACCGCCTACAGCAGCGATGCCGGCTACACCAATTGGGAACTCAGCGCCGACCGCGCCAATGCCGCGCGCCGCGCCCTGGTGGCCGGGGGCATGTCCGATGCCAAGGTGACGCGCGTGGTGGGGCTGTCCTCGTCGGTGCTGTTCGACAAGACCGATCCGCAGAACCCGATCAACCGCCGCATCAGTATCGTGGTGATGACCCAGGACGCCGAAAACGCGGCCCTGGCCGGCGCCGGACAAGGCGTGGCCCTGGGCAAATCGCTGCACGATGCCGACACCCAGGTGCCGGATCTGAGCGGCGCCGCGGCCACCGGCACCGCCACCGTGGGGACGCCTGCCGAAGGCGCAAAACCAGCCACGGCCCCGCCCGTTGCCGCTGCCGCAGCTGCGACCCCGGCTCCGGCCCTGGCATCGGCAGGAACTGCTGCTGCGCGTCCGGCAGGACCACGCATGTCTTCCAGCGCGCAGGTGGCCTCTGCCACGGCGCTCGCCAAAGCGGCAGAAGCGGCGGTGGAGAAGCAGTAACGCGGGGCGGGGGGCCTGGAGGCGCAGGCGGCGATTGGGATTCGCCAGGAAATCGCCCCCGGGAACATGGCCTGCGGTTGTTCGGGCTTGGCGTACTGGTGGTGGCTCCTCGGTCGGTGCCTGCGAAGACGGTGCGTCCCGGCCGCCCGGCCGCATCCACGGGCCAACTCCGCTACGCATCGCATCGTGCGGCGCACGCTCTAGAATGGCCGGCCATTCCCAGCGTCGAGAACACCGTGTCCCGCAATTCCAAAGCCAAGCGCGACAAGCGTAAGAAGCAGCAGCCCAAGCGCCCTTTCGTCCGTCTGGGCCAGGCGCCCCAGGTCACCAACCATGCCGTGCTGCAGGACGCCGATGGCCGCGTGGTCGCCGCGATCGGCCTGCAGGGTGGCAGCGAGTGGATGTTGTCGATCGGCGGCCAGACCATGGGCAGCGCCGACAACCCGGTCCCGATGCTGGCCATGCTCAAGCACCTGGCCAACCTGCAGGAAGCCGAAGGCAAGACCATTTCGCTGGAATATTCGACCCAGCTGCAGCAGATGATCGACGACCTGGCCGCCGACGAAGGCCAGACCGCCGAGGAATACCTGACCAAGCTGGTGTCCGAGTTCCAGAACGCCGATGCGGATGAAGACGGCGACGCGGAAGACGCAGCAGAGGACGCCGGCACCGAGGCCGGTGCTGACGACGTGGCTGAAGACGACACTGCCAGCGCCACCGACACTGCGGCAGACGCCAGCGACGAGGCTTCCGACACTGCGGCGGACGAGCCCGACGGCGCCAGCGACGGCAAGAAGCCGAAGAAGTCCAAGAAGGCCTGACCCGGCCGGTGGCCGTCTATGTCGACGATGCGGTGCACCTGTGGCGCGATCAGCGCTGGGCGCACCTGCTCGGCGATACGCTGGACGAGCTGCATACGATGGCGGCGCGGCTGGGCATTCCCCGCCGCGCCTTCCAGAACAAACTCAGCGGTGCGCACTACGACGTGCCCGCACCGCTCCGCCTTGAGGCCATTGCCCACGGCGCCATTCCCATCTCCCGCCACACCGACCGCGCACTGCTCAAGGCCTTGATCGCCAATGCGCGTGCGCAGGCGCGGGGCGAGATGCCGTGAGGCGGGGATTGGAGAGTGGGGATGAGGGAGTCGCAACGGCGGTGGCCGCAGCCTGATTGGCGGCTCGCCGTTGTAGGAGCGCGCCCGAGCGCGAGCAGCCATCCCGGTAACGCCCGTCGCGCGCAGGCACGCTGCTACGTGGCAATCGCCGGGCCGTGGACCATGCCTGCGCGGCCGACCCTACCGGCAGCACGCGCTGGGCGTGCTGCCGAGGAGCGCGCACCACCACGGCTCGACACGCCCTACACACCCACAGACCGCTCCTGCGAATCCCGAATCCCCAATCCCAGCCTTCAAAACGCCTCATTCCCCAGCCGCACTTCCACCCCCAGCAACGAGGTCAGCGCCAGCATGGCGTCGTCGTCGCGGCTGAGCGCAATCCAGCCGGCGTAGGCATCGCCACCGGTGTTCCAGTTCCACAGCGAGTAGCCGTGCTCGCGCAGGCGATCGAATGCCACCGCCATCAGATCGGGGACCTCCAGGTTGCCAGCGAAATCTTCGTCGTCTAGGTCGCCGCCCCAGTCGATGCGCAGGTTCCAGCGCGCACTGAGCTCGTCGATGGCGGCGATGAACGCATCGGCGTCCTTCCAGTCCACATAAAAGCCAGAGCGCCAGTCGATCGCGTCCTTCAGCGCCCACAACCAGGCGTCGTCGCCTGCGTCGTGATCGGCCTCGGCCTGCGTTTCGCGCCAGGCGTCGAACTGGGCCAACGCGGTGTCCTCGTCGCCGGGGTTGATCAGCATCAGCAGGTTCCACACCCGCGCCGGATGGTCATCCACATCGTCTTCGTCGCCCTCGGGCTGCAGGCCTTCGTCGTCTTCGTAGTCGGCACTGTTGTCAGGCATTGCGGTCTCGTTTGCTGGAGTGCAGGGGCGGAAGTGTGAGGCCTGACGGCGCGCAAGCAAACCGATTGGCGCACGTCACCGCGTCGCCGGGGCTGGTCTTCCCGGCGCAGGCCCGTATCCTGTGCGGCCGAAGACGGCTATCCCGGCCGCCATGACGCCTTTCCCATGAGCGATACCCCTCCCGATCACCTGGCCATCGACGCACGCAGCCCGTTCCATAATGCCGATGCCCTCAACCGCGGCGTCGGCGTGCGCTTCAACGGTGTCGAACGCGACAACGTGGAGGAATACTCGGTCAGCGAAGGCTGGATCAAGGTGCAGGTCGGCAAGGCGCGCGACCGTCGCGGCAACCCGATGACGATGAAGATCAAGGGCGAAGTGGTGGCCTATTACCTGGACACCAAGGACGGCGCCAAGGCTGCCGAGTAAAAACAGCGGACAACACGACTTCGCACAACGCTGCTGCAGGTCGGCTGATCTGTGCCCTGGCCGCAGGGCCCTCGCAGCCCACCGTCGCCGGACACGCTGAAAGTAGGTCCTTGTAAGCTCCGTAGCGGCATCCATGCCGCCAAGTGTCCCGCGACGGTGGGCGGGCAAGGACCAGTCAAGTTGGTCGGTGCGCGATGCTTTCCATAAAGCCGCCAGGAACTGTCTGGTGCGATGTCCTTGCCGATTGCGGGACCGTTGGCGGCATGATGGATACCGCCATCGAGCCCCTACGGAACGGGGTTACGGCGTGTCCCGCGAACGGTGAGGGCACCGCGCATTCGACCCACTCAGCGCCTTACCTGGACACCTGCCGGCGTCCACCAGGATGCGGCCAACCAAACCATTGCATCCCTCACTCACGCCTTGAGCCGGTAACCGCTGCGGAAGATCGCCGCCACGATGCCCAGGCACACCAGCAGGAACAGGAACGTCATGCCGGTGCTCACTGCGATATGCACATCGGCCTTGCCGTAAAAACTCCAGCGGAAGCCGCTGATCAGATACACCACCGGGTTGAACAGCGTGACCTTCTGCCACAACGGCGGCAGCATGTTGATCGAATAGAAACTGCCGCCCAGGAAGGTCAACGGCGTCACCACCATCAGCGGAATCACCTGCAGTTTTTCGAAACCATCGGCCCAGATGCCGATGATGAAACCGAACAGGCTGAAGGTCAGCGCGGTGAGCACCAGAAAGCCCAGCATCCACACCGGGTGCGCGATCTCATACGGCACGAACAGCCGTGCGGTCAGCAGGATCAACAACCCCAGCATCACCGACTTGGTCGCCGCCGCGCCCACGTAGCCGATCACGATCTCCCACCACGCCACCGGCGCGGACAGTACCTCGTAGATGGTGCCGGCCCAGCGCGGCATGTAGATGCCGAACGAGGCGTTGGAAATGCTCTCGTTGAGCAGCGACAGCATCACCAGGCCGGGAATGATGAAGGCGCCGTAGCTGATGCCGTCGATATCGCCCATGCGCGAACCGATCGCGGCCCCGAACACCACGAAGTACAGCGAGGTCGACAATACCGGCGAGGCGATCGACTGGGTGAGCGTGCGGAAAGCGCGCGCCATTTCGAAGCGGTAGATCGCTGCAATCGCATGCAGGTTCATGCGCGCACCTCCTGCTGACGTGCGCCATGCACCAGGTTGACGAAGATCTCTTCCAACGAACTTTCGCTGGAATGCAGGTCTTTGAAATCGATGCCCTGCTCGTTGAGCCGGCGCAGCAAGGCACCGATGCCGGTCTGCTCGGCCTGGGTGTCGAAGGTGTAGATCAGGTTATTGCCGTCGGCCGACAGCTCCAGCGGCAGATCGGCCAGCGCGGCGGGCAACGCCTGCAACGGCGCCTGCAGGCTCAGCGTGAGCTGCTTCTTGCCCAGCTTGCGCATCAGCGTGTGCTTGTCTTCCACCAGCACCAGCTCGCCGCGATTGATGACACCGACGCGGTCGGCCATGTCTTCGGCCTCTTCGATGTAGTGGGTGGTCAGGATGATGGTGGTGCCCTGCTCGCGCAGCCGCCGCACCATCTGCCACATGTCGTGACGCAGCTCCACGTCCACACCGGCCGTGGGCTCGTCCAGGAACAGAATGCGCGGCTCGTGGGCAAGCGCCTTGGCGATCAGCACACGCCGCTTCATGCCGCCGGAGAGCGTGGAAATCTTGTTGTTGCGTTTCTCCCACAGCGACAGCTCGCGCAGGATGGTTTCCAGATATCGCGGATTGGCCGGCTTGCCGAACAGCCCGCGACTGAAACGTACCGTGGCCCACACCGTCTCGAACGCATCGGTGGCCAGTTCCTGCGGTACCAGGCCGATGCTGGCACGCGCGGCGCGGTAGTCGCGCACGATGTCGTGCCCGTCGGCCAGCACACTGCCGGTGCTGGGGTTGATCAAGCCGCAGATGATGCTGATCAAGGTGGTCTTGCCAGCGCCGTTGGGGCCGAGCAGCGCGAAGATCTCGCCACGCCGGATCTCAAGATCCACCTGTTTGAGCGCCTGGAAACCGCCGGCGTAGGTCTTGCTCAAGCCCTGGATGGAAACGATCGAAGTCATGGGTCCGACGCGAATGACGATAAGCGCCACAGGGTAGGCGGTGCGCCATGAAAATGGCAGCAGTGCGGGTGGGATGGTGTCTCCCGACACGCGCGCAGGAGCGTGAACGAACCGTGCTGCGCACGCACGCTGCATCTCGGTGTTGGCGTATCTCTATGTAGGAGCGCGCCTGAGCGCGATGGGGCTTTCCCACCAACGCCCCATCGCGCCCAGGTGCGCTCCTACCCAAACACGGCAACCGCCGTGGCTCTTGCGATTCCCCAATCCCGACTCCCGATTCACGCGCACATCAGCGCGCTCAAGCGCGCTTGCGCGACTCGATCAGATCCAGGTTGCGCACCAGCCGTCGCGACAGGTCGTCGGAAATCTCGCGTCGTCGCGCAAGCTTGAACAACTCATTGCGCTCGGCCACCAATGCCGCATGGCGAAACTGGCGCAGCGCCTTTTCGTAGGCAACCGCCTCTTCCGGATCGGTCTCGGCCATGTCCACCGCGCCGAGCTTGCGCTGATAGCGCTGGCTCACCTGGTTGGCCGCCGCGTTGTAGCGCTCGGCATGCTTGCTGTCTTCCACCAGCCGCTGGCGCAGCTTTTCCACGGCATCCAGCGCTGCCTGCGAAGCGGCTTTCACGGCCAGATCTTCCTTGAGCTGCTCGTCTTCTTCTTCGGGCAGCTCCAGCCCACGCAACAGCCGCGGCAACGCGACGCTGGCCACCAGCAACGACACCAGAATGACCGCGGCCGCCAGAAAGATCGCCAACTGGCGGGCCGGGAAGGGTGAGCCATCTTCCAGCATCAACGGCAGCGTGAGCACGCCAGCCAGGGTGATCGCACCGCGCACGCCGGCCAGCGACACCGCCACCACGATGCGCCACGGCGGGCTGACATGCGCTTCGCCACGCCGCTGCGCCTTGAAGATGTTCCAGCGCAACGACAGGAACACCCACACAAAACGCAACGCCATCAAGCTGAGACTGATGGTGGCCACGTACACCGCCAGCCACCATGGATTGAGGTGGCCGGCTTCCTGCACGCTGCGCACCGCACCGTCCAGGATGCCCGGCAACTGCTCGCCCAGCAGCACGAAGATGATGCCGTTGAAGGTGAACTGCACCGTGTCCCACACCGCCGAACGCTGCAGGCGCATATTGCCCGGTGCATTGCCGGCCATTTCCACGTAGCTCATGGTGATGCCGGCGGCCACTGCGGCCAGGATGCCGGAGGCGTGGAAGGCTTCGGCCAGCAGATACGCTGCAAATGGGGTGAGCAGGTTGACCAGGATCGCCGAACCGGGCTCCTCGCCGAAATGCCGCCAGATCCAGGCCTGGATGCGGCTCAACCCAAAGGTCGTCGCCACGCCCAGGGCCAGGCCGGCCAGCGCCACCCACAGAAAGGTCAGCGAAGCGGCCGCCACCGAGAAGGTCCCGGTCAGCACCGCCGCCACCGCGAACTGGAAACACACCAGGCCCGAGGCGTCGTTGAGCAGCGACTCGCCTTCCAGGATGTGCATCAGGCGCTTGGGAATCGGCACCTTGGAGGCGATCGAGGACACCGCCACCGGATCGGTCGGCGAAATGATCGCCGCCAGCGCGAATGCCACGGCCAGCGGCATTGCCGGTATCAGCCAATGAATGAAGAAGCCGGCGCCAATCACGGTGAAGATGACCAGCCCCAACGCCAGTTCCAGAATGGCCGCCTTGTCGCGGAACAAGCCTTGCTTGGGAATGCGCCAGCCATCCAGGAACAACAGGGGCGGCAGGAACAACAGGAAGAACAGCTCCGGTTCCAGCTCGTGCCCTGCATCGAAAACGCCGGAGACTACCGCGCCCAGCGCGATCTGGACCAACGGCAACGGCAGCGAAAACGGCAGGATGCGGATGAGGTAACCGCTGGCCGCGACCGCCAGCAACATGGCGAGGACGACATCGATCGAATGCATGAAGAACCCGGAATGAAAAAAAAAGCGGCCGCACATGCGGCATCGCATATTGCGACGCACAACAACGCACCTACCGGACCATACCGTGTTGCACCCGGTGATGAAAACCGCAGCATTGCCCCGCACCTTGGCATGTGGGGCGATGCGGCAGGGTTGTTGCGGTTCGGTTCAATTGGCCGGTGCCCGATACGCTGGCAAATGGAGGCAGGCGCAATGACGATGTCCAAGCGCGTATGCTGCGGCAGACCGGTCGCGCATCGACGCGATGGAGAGCGGCTGCGGCGGAAGCAGGGAAGGACGATGCAACAACGTATGCACGGGTGTTTCGCAATCGCCGCCGACACCCTTGACACAGGTCCGTCTACGCCGGCCGGAGCGTGCGTGAACAGTCGATCCGGTCGACCCGAGAGCATGCATGGGACGTTGCGGTGTGCCGCTGTTTCCTTGGAGCGGTCCTCGCCATCGCGCTATGGCCACAGGTGATGCGCGAGCGGGACGCAGCGATCGGCGTCGTATCGCGCCGGTCCTGGCCTCACTCGTGCACCGGCGCTTGCACTCCCCTGTGACGCCACCGTCACCACGCCGAACGCGGTGATGAATGTCAAAACAGCGTGATGCATCCGGCGGTTTCGCAGGCGCGTATTGACGCTACGGTTGCCATCCAGGCGATCGCCAACCCAAAAGGATCGATGCCTCATGAAGACTTCATTCCAGTCGCTTGCCGTTGCCACCGCCATTGCCCTGACCAGCGCCCTGGCCCCCGCCTATGCTGCGTCCAATCCGACCGTTGGCGGCGCGCCGATGCTGGTGACCAAGGACATCGTCGACAACGCGGTCAACTCTAAGGACCACACGACGTTGGTGGCTGCCGTCAAAGCGGCCGGCCTGGTCGAGACGCTGAAGGGTCCGGGCCCGTTCACCGTATTCGCACCGACCAATGCGGCGTTTTCGGCACTGCCGGCCGGCACCGTCGACACCTTGCTGAAGCCCGAATCCAAGCCGACCCTGACCAAGGTGCTCACCTATCACGTGGTGCCGGGCAAGGTGGATGCGGCCTCGCTGATCGCCAAGATCAAGGCCGGTGGCGGTAGCGCCACGCTGACCACCGTGCAGGGCGAGCCGCTGACCGCCAAGCTCAATGGCAAGAAGGTCACCATCACCGACGTCAAGGGCAACACCGCCAACGTCACCATCGCCGATGTGATCCAGAGCAATGGCGTGATCCACGTGGTGGACAAGGTGCTGATGCCGTAATGGCCTGCAGTCGCACCGCGACGCGTCGTTGCTGACGCACGCACACTGCCATCGGCGGAATGCGATTTTTCCGCCGATGGCGCAGCGCTTTCATGCAGCGCGTCAAGGCATGGGAGGCGCTATTTTTGAAGACATTGGCCGTCGACGCGGCGAGCGCTTGTCAAACGCAGACATTGCTCGGCATCGACACACACGTTGCCTACCAGGAGGCAGCGCCTGACGACTGTCCGGTCGGTTCTGTTTGTCGCTAGTTGATCAGCAATGCCATGTCACGGATCTGCAGTGGATGGCCGTTGATCTGCGAGCGCACCAGCACAGGCAAGGCGTGGTTCGATCATGCTGTACGTCGCGCGAGCCAGCCTCCAGCGGTCGCAATCAAACCGCCAAACGGCGGTGAGGGAGTGACCGGCCTGCCGGTGGCTCCGCTTGGTGTCCCGATTCTCCGACACCGTGCGCGTGCCCTTGCACGCGTATTTTTTTGCCCGTGTGGCGCGCTATTTCCCTATCTCGACTGATCGCTGGACGGCGGCGGTGGATCCAGCAACCGACGGAGATCTTCGACAAATCCACGATACCCTTCTTCGCGCGCATCCGTCGATGGCTGGCGCAATACCCAGGACGGGTGCACCGTGGTCAATACCGGCGTGCCGTCGTCCAGACGCTGCCATTGCCCGCGTTGCTGCATCAATCGGAAGCGGCTTCCCAACACGGCTTGCGCCGCAGTCGCGCCCAGGCAGACGATCTGCGCCGGACGCAATTGCGCCCGCTCGGCCTGCAACCACCCGCTGCAGGCCTGCACATGGGTGCGCTCCGGATTGCGATGCAGCCGCCGTTTGCCGCGCTGCTCGAAACGAAAATGCTTGACCGCATTGGTGACATAGAACTTCTCGCGGTCCACACCCAGCTCGCCCAACGCCATGTTGAACAGGCGCCCGGCGGGTCCGACGAACGGACGACCGCTCAAGTCCTCTTCATCGCCCGGCTGCTCGCCGATCACCATCACCGACGCATCGTCGGGTCCTTCGCCGAACACCGTTTGCGTTGCCGGCTGCCACAGTTCGCAACGCCGGCAATCGCGTGCGGCAGTGCGCAACTGCGCCAGGCTTTGGGTTGCCACTTCAGGCAATGGCGCAGGTGCCGCCGGCACCCGTCGCCGTACCGGCTCGGGCGCGCGTTCGGCCATCTCGCGCACACGCACGCCGGCATCGCGGATCAGCTCCGGCAACAGCGTGGCTTCGGGCAGGTTCTTCCAGTATTTCTGCGGCATTTCCTGCCGCATCATGGTCGGGTTGAGCCGCGCCGGGTTGAAGATATGCGCGTAGTACGTGCGCCAGAGCGTCTCCTGCGCATCGTCGGCGGGTACCTGGGTGCGCACCGCGCCTTCGCCGAAGGTCAACGCCTGCCCATCCCATCGCACGCTGCGGTACGGGGTCAGGATCGCCCAGCGCATGCCGGCAAACCGGCGCGCAAAAAACGGCGCCACGCGATCCACGATCCAGTGCTCGGGCTCGAACCAGGACACGAAGTCTTCTTCTTCCCCGGGCAGGCGACGAAAGCGCACGAAGGCCTTCATCTTGTGGGCATCGCGCTGCACCGCTTTTTGCCATTGCCGTAGCCGGTGCACATCCACATCGGTGGCGCGCTCCAGCAAGGCTTTTTCCCCAGAGGCAACGCGCCACAGCAAGCGATACAACACGGCGTGCCGTTGCGGGTCGCGGTGACACAGCACCGAGGCCGCCAACTGCATGAAATCTGCAGAGACCCGCGGTGGTGGCACCACGGCCGGCAATGCCAACAGTCCCTGCCCCATCAACAAGCCGCCCTGCGCCCCGCCATTCCAGGCCACATCGTCCGGCTCCACCTGCGCACACCAGCCTGCCCGCGCCAATGCACGCCATGCTTCAAAACTCCACGCGGGTTCCACCTCGGCGCTGAACATCGTCTGCCTTGCTCCTGTAGGGGTGCCGACATGCGCTTCGGAACCGTATGGCCGCGCAATGCCGTTACCAGCATGCACGGTACCTGCGCTGGCGGGGTCAGATGCGATTGAGCGGAGATTGGGATTGGGATTGGGGATTTGCGAACGCTGGCATTGGCTCGCGTCAACAGCGACGTTTATCGGTACCACCGCGCGGCGCCCGCGCGCCGTCATCCGCGCTTCTGGCCCTTCTGCTGCATGAAGAAGGACACCGTGCCAGTGGAAGAAGGACGCGGCATCGTTGCGGGCGGGAAATGCTCAGTCGAACAGACTCGCCTGCCGTGGCGCAGGCGCCAACTGCGCACGCAGCCTGACCGGATCGTCCAGGCGCTGACGCGGATGGTGATCGAGCACGCTCACGAACGGCAACAGCTTTTTCATCGGTACGCGCAGCCGCGCCAGGTCGCCAACGCGCAAGCGCGCATGCCGGCGCGACAACAACAAGCGCTCCACGTTGCGCGTGCCCAGGCCCGGTACGCGCAGCAGCATTTCGCGCGGTGCCGCATTCAAGTCCACCGGGAAGCGCTCGGGGTTGCGCAATGCCCAGGCCAGCTTGGGGTCCACGTCCAGGTCGAGCATGCCGCTGGACTGCGCCGGCGCAATTTCTTCCACGCTGAACTCGTAGAAACGCAGCAACCAGTCGGCCTGGTACAGCCGGTGCTCGCGCTGCAGGGGCGGTGCCTGCAGCGGCAGCTTGGACGAGGCATCCGGGATGGGGCTGAAGGCCGAGTAGTACACCCGACGCATGCGGTAATTGCCGTAGAGGTTGTGGCTGGTGTCCAGGATGCTGCGGTCGTTGGCATTGTCGGCGCCGACAATCATCTGCGTGCTCTGCCCGGCCGGCGCGAAGCGTGGCGGCTTGGCACGGCGCACCGTTTCAGCCTTGCGTTCGAGCTGGTTTTCTTCGATGCGCCAGCGCAGCTCGCCCATCGCCGAGCGAATGCCGCCCACGCTTTTTTCCGGCGCCAGCAACGTCAGGCCCTGTTCGGTGGGCAACTCCACATTGATGCTCAAGCGATCGGCATAGCGTCCGGCCGCCGCCAGCAACTCCGGGGCCGCATCCGGGATGGTCTTGAGATGGATGTAGCCGGCGAAATGGTGCACCTCGCGCAACTGCCGCGCCACTTCCACCAGTTGCTCCATGGTGTAGTCGGAGTTGCGGATGATGCCGCTGGACAGGAACAGGCCTTCGATGTAGTTGCGCTTGTAGAAGTCCAGCGTGAGCGTGACCACTTCTTCCGGCGTGAAGCGCGCACGGCGTACATTGCTGGACACGCGATTGACGCAGTACGCGCAGTCGAAGATGCAAAAATTGGTCAGCAGGATCTTCAACAGCGACACGCATCTGCCGTCGGGCGTGTACGAGTGGCAGATGCCCATGCCCTCGGTGCTGCCGATGCCGCCGGTGCCCAGCGAGTTGCGCTTGTTGGCGCCACTGGAAGCACAGGAGGCATCGTATTTGGCGGCGTCGGCGAGGACGGCAAGCTTGTCGAGGATTTTCACGCGGGCAGCATGCAGCGGGGGCGTCTCAGCCTATGAGACTCGCCTGCACCTGATCGTGAATGCTTCAGAGCGCTGCGGGTTGGCACGATCCGGCAGCGCGCGACTGCATGCGAACCCGCTGCTACCGAACCTGCGCCTACAACCTTCCCAATCGGCACTGCAGCTCTTGGCTGAAACATGCCGATGCGCCCACGTCCGCACCCGGCGCTATGCCGCGACCGGGTCCGCCGCCGCTGCAGGGCCGTCGAAGCGATACAGATCCATGGCCAGAAAGCCGGCATCGATACCGGCGTCGATGCGCTGCGCACCGAGCCGGTCGTCGCCGGCCGCGCCCATCGCCACGTACAGCGGCAGCCAGTGCTCGTCGCTGGGATGCGCGCGTGCGGCATGCGGCGCCTGGCGGCGGTAGTCCAGCAGCGCGGGGATGTCGTCGTGCAGCAGCTTGCGTTCGGTCCACTCGATGAAGGGCCGCACGTATGGCGCTTCGCGCTCGCTGCTGTAGCCGTGGCGGAAGTCGTGGAGGTTGTGGGTGATGCTGCCCGAGCCGATCACCAGCACGCCGTCATCGCGCAACGGCGCCAGCGCACGGCCCACCGCGAACTGGTGCGCCGGTCCCAGCTCGGGCTGGATCGACAGCGACACCACCGGGATGTCGGCATCCGGATACAGCAGGCGCAGCGGCACCCAGACACCGTGATCGAAGCCGCGCTGCGGGTCCAGCTGCGGATGCAGGCCGGCCTGCTCCAGCCGGCGCACGATCTGCTGCGCCAATGCCGGCGCGCCGGGCGCCGGATACTCCAGCGCATACAACGGCGCCGGGAAGCCGCCGAAGTCGTGAATGGTGGGCGGCCGTAGCGCACCGCTGACCAGCGGGCGACGGCCCAGCCAGTGCGCGCTCGCCACCACAATGGCGCGCGGCCGCGGCAACGCGTGCCGCAGGTCGGCCAGGCGCTCGCCGACCTGCCCCGGCTGCAGCGCAGTCATCGGCGAACCGTGCGAGATATACAGGGAGGGCAAGCGGGTCATCGACGCTCCTTGATGGATGAAGACAGGCTCAGCGCGATGGCTTCAACGCGAACGCGCCGTCGCCGAGCAGCGCCTGCACGATCAGCAGCACCGCCCATAACGCCGGGTATTCCCAGCCGCCGCCCGGATTGGAAAAACCGAACCCGTTGGCACCATGCACGCTGACAATCGTGCCCAGCAACAGCGGCACGCCCAGCAGGGCTACCCAGCGCGCATAGAGGCCCAACAGCAGCGAAACGCCAAGGCCGAGCTCCAGCGCCATGCTGACGTAGGCCAATGCGCCGGGCAGGCCGAGCGACTGGAAGTACGCCACGGTGCCGGCTGGAGTGAACACCAGCAGTTTGGTCAGGCCATGCACCAGGAACAGCACGCCCAGGCTGATGCGCAGCAAGGCGGTGCCATAGGCGGCGGTGCGTGGAGATGCGGGGGCAGTTGCCATGCGACGGGCTCCGTTGAGGACCGCTACAGCCTATTCCTTACACAAATCTGATAAATACGCGTGCTTCAGATAATTTATTTCGGC
The DNA here is from genome assembly GCF_017746145.1 of Xanthomonas sp. D-99. Taxonomy (NCBI): domain Bacteria; kingdom Pseudomonadati; phylum Pseudomonadota; class Gammaproteobacteria; order Lysobacterales; family Lysobacteraceae; genus Xanthomonas; species Xanthomonas sp. D-99. The sequence goes on from NZ_JAGHWU010000007.1 coordinate 30,651, forward strand.
AAAAGAAACAATCGGAGCCGCCATGGATACCCTCGATGCGATGCGCGTGTTCACTGCCGTGGCCGAGCGCAGCGGCTTCAGCGCCGCCGCCGATGCATTGGACCGCTCCACTGCCAGCGTTACCCGCCAGGTTGCCGCGCTTGAACAGCGGCTCGGCACCCGCCTGCTCAACCGCACCACCCGCCGGGTCAGCCTGACCAGTGCCGGTAGCGCCTACTACCAGCGCTGCCTGCAGCTGCTGGCCGATCTGGACGACCTGGAAGCCACCATTGGCGCGCAAGCGCTGGAGCCGGCCGGCATGCTGCGGGTGAACGCCCCGGTGAGCTACGGCATCGAGCGTCTGGGCGCATTGCTGCCGGGCTTTCGCGCACGCTACCCGCAGGTGGAACTGGACCTGTCGCTGTCCGACCGTCTGGTCGACATGGTCGAAGAAGGCTTCGACGTCGCCATCCGCATCACCCGCCAGCCGGCGCCGATGTTGATCGCCCGGCAGCTGGGCAAGGTCCGCATCCTGGCATGTGCATCGCCGGCCTATCTGGCGCGTGCCGGGACACCCCAGCACCCATCCGATCTGGCTGGCCACGAATGCCTGCTCTATCACTACTCGCCCAACGGCGATGACGCGCGTTTCCAGGGGCCGGACGGCGATATCGACGTGCGCCTGCACGGCGGCCTGCGCGCCAACAACGGGCATGTGTTGAACGCTGCCGCGCTGGCCGGGCAAGGCATCGTGATGCAGCCGGATTTTCTGGCCGAACCGCACATCGCCGCAGGGCGTCTGGTACGCATTCTTCCCGAATACGCACTCGGCGAGATCGGCATCTTTGCGGTCTATACCAGCCGCAGCCATCTGGCGCCGAAGGTGCGCAGCTTTATCGATTACCTGGTCGAAAACATGCCCGCGCCGGGGGCTGGTTGAAGGTTGAGGGCGAGGCGAGGAAATACCTCGCTCCAGCTGCGCGTGCACACATTCGGGATTCGGGATTCGGGTTCAGTCTGCGCAGGCCGACACCTGTCTCCAGACACCGACATCACAACTGGATCTGGGCTACATGAGGCAGCCACGCGCGCTGACCCCCACTCAACACGTCGACAGGGGCATAAGCTCCAGCAGGCCTCAGCAACGACCGCGGCAACAGTTCGTCCCGTGCGTGGTCATTCTGCTGTCGCGACCGGTGTGCGCACAATCCGGCTCCCCGTTCAACAGGAGTGCCCATGAGCAAGATCGCCATTGTGTATTTCAGCGGCTACGGCCACACCGTCAAGCAGGCCGAAGCCGTGCATGCAGGCGCAGCCAGCGTTGGCCAAGCCACGCTGTACCGCATCGACCAGGACGGCAACCTGCCCGACGATGCCTGGGACGCCATCGGTGCCGCCGACGCCATCATCTATGGCAGCCCCACCTACATGGGCGGCCCGGCGTGGCAGTTCAAGAAATTTGCCGATGCCAGCTCAAAGCCGTGGTTTGCGCAGGCCTGGAAGGACAAGGTCGCCGCCGGTTTCACCAATTCGGCATCGGCAAACGGCGACAAGGCCGCCACCATCCAGTATCTGTGGACCCTGTCGCAACAGCATGGCCAGATCTGGGTGGGCACCGGGCTGCCGCCAGCCAACACCAAGGCGCATGGTCCGCAGGACGTGAACTGGACTGGCGGTTGGGGTGGTGCGCTGGCCATCTCGCCATCGGATGCCTCGCCGGACGAAGCGCCGCGTAGCGGCGACCTGGAAACGGCCAAGCTGTTCGGCAAGCGCGTGGCCGAAGTGGCCGCCAAGCTCAAGGGCTGATTGCACCGCACACCAGCCCGAGCAGATCGCAGCATGGCCTGCCGATCTGCGCGGGCTGTGCGTTAGCGCGTGGGCCACATCGCGCTAACGCCTTTCACGCCATTGTTCCCCGACCTTTTGCTGCACGGAGTCCCCCACCATGCAAACCCGCACGCTTGGCCGTTCCGGCCCCACCGTTTCGGCCCTGGGCCTTGGCTGCATGGGAATGAGCGCGTTCTATGGCGACCGCAGCGACGAGGCCGCCTCGATCGCGGTGATCCACCGCGCGCTCGATCGTGGCATCAGCTTGCTCGACACCGCCGACATGTACGGCCCGCACACCAATGAAGTGCTGGTCGGCAAGGCGATTGCCTCGCGCCGGCATGAAGTGTTTCTGGCCACCAAATTCGGCATCAAGCTCGACCCCAACGACCCGTCGGTGCGCGGCATCGACGGCAGTCCGGCGTATGTGCAGTCCGCATGCGAAGCCAGCCTGCGCCGGCTGGGCGTGGAGCATATCGACCTGTATTACCAACACCGCGTCGACCCCAATGTGCCCATCGAAGACACCGTGGGGGCGATGGCGCGCCTGGTCGAACAAGGCAAGGTGCGCTTCCTCGGTTTGTCGGAAGCGGCCGCAGCCACCATTCGCCGCGCGCATGCCGTGCATCCCATCACCGCGGTGCAGACCGAATATTCGCTGTGGTCGCGCGAGCCGGAAGACAACGGCGTGTTCGCCGCGGTGCGCGAACTCGGCATCGGGTTCGTGCCGTACTCGCCGCTGGGGCGCGGTTTTCTGACCGGCGCGTTTTCGTCGCCGGACGATTTCGACGCCGACGATTACCGCCGCCATTCGCCGCGTTTTCAGGGCGATAACTTCACCCGCAACCTGCAGCTGGTGGAACAGGTCAAGGCCATTGCTGCCGACAAGGGCATCACGCCCGGGCAACTGGCGCTGGCCTGGGTGCTGGCGCAGGGCCAGGACCTGGTTCCGATCCCCGGCACCAAGCGGTTGGCCTATCTGGAAGAAAACATCGCTGCGCTGGATGTGGCCCTGATGCCCGACGAGCTGGCCCGCATCGATGCCATCTTCCCGCCGCAGGCTGCGGCTGGCACGCGCTACCCGGAAGCGATGATGGGCGCGGTCAACCGCTGAGCCGTGCTGCCCGGCCTTCGGCAGCGGGCGCTGCCAGGTGAGCGCGGACGGCGCGCTCGGAACCGGAGTGTACGCACGTGGCACATGCCGATTCCGGGCACGGCCGCGTCCGCATGGCGGTGAGCGCAATCGCCTTGCGGTCTGCCGTTGGCCTTCCCAGTGCCGCAGCCAGCGTTGCGGCAATGCGTCGCCACCCGTGGAGCTTGCTACGCGCCACTGCGGCCATCCAGGTGTCATACCTGCGGTGGATCACTGCGTGTCTGTCCCGCAGTGCTCGTTCGATCGCGCAGACTGGATGCCGAGCGCCCCTGCTCACACTCCCGCTTCGCTGCCCCTTGCACACTGGCTGCAGCTCACACGCATCGTGCCCCATGCTGTCCTTCGTAATTCCCGCCCATGACGAGGCTGCCGTGATCGGCGACACGCTGCAGTGCCTGCATGCCTGCGCGCAGGCCATGCAGCTGGACTATGAAGTGATCGTGGTGGCCGATGCCTGCGAAGACGCCACGGCGGCCATCGCACGCGGCCATGGCGCGCAGGTGCTGGAGGTGCAGTTGCGCCACATCGCCGCAACGCGTAATGCCGGCGCACAGGCCGCGCAAGGCGAGCGCCTGCTGTTTCTGGATGCCGATACCTCGATCAACCCGCACGTCGTTGGCGCAGCATTGGCTGCGCTCGATGCCGGTGCGGTAGGCGGCGGTGCGCGGGTGCATCTGCAAGGCAAGCGGGTGTGGTCCGAGCGCGTGGCGCAGGCGTTTTTTGGCTGGTTTTTCCGCGTTTCCGGCATTGCGCCCGGGTGTTTCCTGTTCTGCACGCGGGCGGCCTTCGTCAGTGCAGGGGGCTTCGACACGCGTTACTACGCTGGCGAAGATGTGGCACTGAGTCGCGCACTGGCGCGCTGCGGACGCTTTGTGATCCTGCGCCAGACCGTGCACACCTCCGACCGCAAGCTGCGCAGCTTTTCCAAGCGCGAGCACCTCGGCCTGCTGTTGCGGTTTCTGTGGCGCGGGCGGCGCATGCTGCAGACCCGCGACGCGCTCGGCTTCTGGTATCAGCGCCGGCGCTGAACCGAGCGTGTCCGCACCGCCGCGATCGGTGGTGGAACCCGTCCTCGAAGCGGCACCTGACACCGCAGGCCACTACACTGTGCTGTCTGTTTAGGTATACGAGTTGCGCCGCATGGCTTCTTTGCATCGCCCCGTCCTGATCGCCGCCATGTCTGCCGCGCTGCTGACCGCCGCCGCATGCCACCGCGATGGCGCGACACCGGCCGAGAGCACGCACCCAGCGCTGCCCCCCAGCAAGCCCAAGCTCGGCGATTTCGGCTTCGATGTGACCGGTATGGATCGCAGCGTGGCGCCGGGCGACGACTTCTTCGATTACGCCAGCGGCAACTGGGTCAAGCGCACGCAGATTCCGGAAGATCGCTCCAGCTTCAACAGTTTCGTTTCCATCGCCATCGAGACCGAGCGGCATAGCCGCGACATCATCGAAGGCGCTGCCGCCAACGACCGCGTCACCGGCGAAGACAAGCAGATCGGCGACTACTACGCCGCCTACATGGACGAAGCCAGCATCGAGGCCAAGGGCGTGCGCCCGGTGCAACCGGAACTGGAGGCGATCGCCCAGCTCGACGACAAGCAGGCCCTGGCGCGCACCTTGGGCGGCCAGTTGCGTGCCGATGTCGATCTGCTCAACGCCACCAATTTCCATACCGACCGGCTGTTCGGCCTGTGGGTATCGCAGGACCTGCATCATCCAGGCCGCTACGTGCCCTATCTGGTGCAAGGCGGTCTGGGCATGCCCGAGCGCAGTTTCTACCTGGACGGCGGGCGCATGGCGCAGCTGCGCGGGGCCTACCGCGCGCACATCGTCGCGTTGCTGGAGCTGGCCGGCATCGATGATGCGCCCGCCAGGTCCGAGCGCATCTTGGCACTGGAGGTCGCCATGGCGCGCGTGCACGCGACCCCTGAGCAAACCAACAATGTGCAGGCTGGCGCCAATGCCTGGAAGCAGTCCGATTTTGCGCGCAACGCGCCAGGCCTGGACTGGGCGGTGTTCTTCGAGGCAGCCGGGCTCAACGCACAGCAGGATTTCATCGTATGGCAGCCGCGCGCGGTGAGCGGGTTGTCGGCGTTGGTGCAGTCCGAGCCACTGCAGACCTGGAAGGATTATCTGAGCTTCCGCGCGCTGGACCGCGCCTCGCCGTATCTGTCCAAAGCCTTCGCCGACGAGCGCTTCGCGTTTTACGGCACCACGCTGGAAGGCACCCCGCAGCAGCGCCAGCGCTGGAAACGCGGCATCGACGCGACCAACGCCGCATTGGGCGAGGCGGTCGGCAAGCGCTACGTGCAGAAGTACGTCAGCGCGCAGACCAGGACGCGTGCCGAAGAGATGGTCAAGAACATCCTCACCGCGTTCGGCAAACGCATCGACGCACTGGAGTGGATGAGTGCCCAAACCAAGCAGCATGCCAAGGCGAAAATCGCCGGCTTGACGGTGGCGGTCGGCTACCCGGACACCTGGCGCGACTACAGCGGGCTGGACGTGCGCCGCGATGATGCGCTTGGCAATGTGCAGCGCGCCGAGGTATTCGAATACCGCCGCAACCTGGCCAAGCTGGGCAAGGCGGTCGATCATCGCGAGTGGTACATGCTGCCGCAGGAGGTCAACGCACTGAACGTGCCACTGGAAAACCGCCTGATCTTCCCGGCGGCGATCCTGCAACCGCCCTTCTTCGACCCCGCCGCCGACGATGCGGTGAACTATGGCGCGATCGGCGCGGTGATCGGGCACGAGATCAGCCACAGCTTCGACAACATGGGCGCGCTGTTCGACGAACACGGCGAGCTGCATAACTGGTGGACGCCGCAAGACCTGAAAAAATTCGAGAACGCCGGCAATGCCTTGGCTGCGCAGTTCAGCGCCTACCAACCGTTCGACGATTTGTCGGTCAACGGCAAGCTGACGCTGGGCGAAAACATCGCCGACGTTGCCGGCCTGGCCACTGCCTACGATGCCTACCAGTTGTCGCTGCAGGGCAAGCAGCCCCAGACCCTGGATGGTTTTAGCCCGGATCAGCGCTTTTTCCTGGGCTTTGCGCAGGCCTGGCGCGGCAAGTACCGCGACGCGGCACTGCGCAATGCTCTGCTCACCGACGTGCATGCGCCTGGCCGCTTCCGCGCGCAAACCGTGCGTAACCTGGATGCGTGGTACCCGGCCTTCGATGTGACACAGGATCAGCAGCTGTATCTGGCGCCGGAGCAGCGGGTCAAGATCTGGTAGGTGCGGGTCGTGGTCGATGCAGCGCCAGTGGAGCTGGTGTCTGCGGCGCTGTTTGTCGCGGCACGCGGTAGTGCATGCCGGGTTGTGGCGAAGTGCACCCATCTCGTGGGCGACGTTGAAGAAACGGCGCGATGAGCGATTGCCTATCGCGCGCTACCAGCGCGCACGTCAGAACACCCGCTCAACCCGGCCCACCACCATTACACGCTGTCAGGCCACTCCAGCAGCATTGCCGGCGGTAATTGCATGCGCCTGCATGCCCGCGCAGACAGTCCGTCGCGCAAGGCGGTGCGGAACAGCGGCGACAGGCTGCGCAGCAACCGTGCCGATGCGCGCGCCTGCGCGCGTTGGGCGGCGGTGCGGCCGAGCATGTCGCTGGCCCAGCCGGGCAACAAGGCCGTGCCAGCGCCGAGAAATACCCCGCGCGACAGGCCCGCGGCGGGCACTGGCAGCTGGATGCTGGTGAGGATGTCGAGCACCTCGCGCGAGCGCGCGTCCATGCGTAACTCTCCCAGGACCGATGCGAAATATGCATCCACCTGCGCCTCGCTGGCCGGCACATCGGCAGCGCCCAGCGCTTCAGCCACGCGTCGCGCTTCGTCGTAATAGCGATCGGCGATGGCAGCAGGTACCTGGCGGCAATAACGCCGGCATCCCTGCAAAAACCCGTAGGCCTCGGTGACATGCACCCAGGTGAGCAACTGCGGGTCGTTGGCCTCATAAGGCACGCCGTCGGCGGTGTGGCCGCGGATATGCGAGTGGATCTTGCGCACGCGCGCAATCAGTTGTTCGGCTTCCGCACGTGGTGCGTAGGTGGTGCCGGCGACGAAGTTGGTGGTGCGCCGCAGCCGCCCGATCAAATCGGTGCGGAAGTTGGAATGGTCGTAGACCCCGGCCAGCGCGCGCGGATGCAACAACTGCAACATCAATGCGCACAGGCCGCCGGACAACATGCCCGGAAATTCGGAATGGATGCGCCAGGTGATGCTGTCGGGCCCGAAGATGCCCGGGTCGCCCAGCGGCTGGTCGTATTCGATGGTGCTCTGGCCACGCGGAAACGCATCGAGCACCCAGCGATGGATCTGTTTGGCGGCGGGGGCGGTGAGAGTGCGCAGGACGGCTGACATGCGGCCATGATACGCAGCGCATCTGCAACGCCAGATCAGCGTCGCGCAAACCAGCATCCACTCATGAGTCGCGACGGCGACCAGATGCGGACGGGCATCGTGACCGCGGCGCCGGAAGAGGGCGACCTGGCATCTGGGTGGGTACTGACCACTCGGGCAGTCCCCCCTGATCTTTCTACAAGCGGGCCCGGCGTCGCCCCAACGCCTACCTTCCGAACGTGTCCGGCAAGCCAGCCTGCCATCCCCCGTGAACCCGGCAATTACCGCAGCGCCGAGTGTGCAGTGCAGCAAGATCGAAGGCCCAGCGCAGGCACGCGGTGGCGGCATTGCAGCAAATCCGCCTGAATTCAGCAATTTGTGCGCGTCTGCGCAGAATTGCGCGGCCGGCGCTTGGCTTGGGGCATTGCCATGCACAGCGAAAGTGCTAGAACTAAGACCGTCCGTCGACGCACTGCTTGGCCAGCACGTTGCGGACGCTCCAGGGCACCGGCCACGGCCAGTGCAGCAAGTCGTTCGTACCAGCCATCCGTCAGGAGCTTGTCATGATCGCTTTGTTCCAGGGTTTAGGCCTGCTATTGCAGGACAACGCACTCCATCGGCTCTCCTTCGACGAGCAGGTGGCTCACTGGCGCGACAAGACCGACGCGCAGCTCGACGAAGAGCTTTCGTTGCTCAAGGTGGCCAAAAAGCAGTGGGTGATCGCCTCGATCATCGGCTGGCAGGCGATTTCGCTGATATTGCTGGGCGTGATCACGCACCAGCTGTGGCAGAACGACTACCACCTGACCTTCAGCCGGGTGGTGATCATCTTCACCTCCTGGGCGTCGATCCTGTTCGTGATGTGGTACATCGCCGATCTGTTCGACCACAGCGCCGGTTTCGAGCGCTGGCTACGCGCCTTCAACAGCCGCGCACGGGTGACGCCGGATGCAGACTCGGTCGAGTGCGTTGCCGACGCGCTGGACATGACGCGCCGCTATCCGGAGGTGCTGCGCTACAAGCAGGAGGTCACCTCCAAGCGCGAGTTGCGCCACGAGGACATCGTCAACATGCGCGAAATGGGCCGCCTGCGCCGCTATACCGAACTGCTGCGCGACCTCGACCGCTTCGATGGCGCGCCACGGCTGGTGGTCAATTCCTGACCAGGGCCGCCGTGGCGATGCAGCGACGCCGTTGACGGAAACGCGTTGCCTGCAGCACTGATTCCGCTGCAAACAACAACGGCCGGTGCGCACTGCACCGGCCGTTGTTGTTGATTCCCAGCGATCACTGCCAGCCGGTTGACGGGCGCCGGCGCCTGGCAGCGCGCCCGACACGGTGACCATTCACGCCTGCGCAACCGCCTTCTCCACCGAGGGAGTCCGCCAGCCGCTGCGCACGCCCCAGACGTAGAACACCGCGCCCACTACGGCGACCACGACCAGATCGGTGCCGTAGCTGAGGTAGCCGTGGCCACCGAAATCGGTGCTGCCGGCCCACGAGACAAGGGCGATGGTGGGCAGGTAGCAGATCATCCAGGCCGCGCCCTTGAGGTTGCGGCGCAGGTCCGGCCAGCCCTGCTTGGCCTGGTAATAGCAGTACACCGGCAGCGCCACGACCATCAGCAGGATGATCTCGCCGGTCAGCGGCCAGCGCGCCCAGTACAGCAGTTCGGTGGCCATCACGAAGGCCACGCCAGCCAGTACTGGCAGCGCAGCGATGCGCAGCGGGCGATGCAGCTCCGGTGCATGGCGACGCAGCGCCATCGCGCTGATCGGACCGGTGAGGTAGGAAATGATGGTGGCCACCGAGATCACCGCCGCCAGCGTGCCCCAGCCGCGGAAGAAGAACAGGAACACGAACGACACGGCCAGGTTGAAGAACATCGCCATGCGCGGCACGCCCCAGACCGGGTGCAGCTTGCCCAGCACGGCCGGCATGGTTCCGTTCTTTTCCATGCCGTAGACCATGCGTGCAGTGGTCGCGGTATAGGTGATACCGGTGCCGCTGGGGCTGACGAATGCATCGATGTACAGCAGCATCGCCAACCAATGCAGGTTGACGATGATGGCCAGTTCGGCGAACGGCGAGCGGAAATCGATGCCGTGCCAGCCGGCCTTGGCCAGCAGATCCGGCGGCACGGCGCCGATGTAGGCCACCTGCAGGATCACGTACACCACCGTGGCCAGCGCGATCGAACCCAAGACGGCGAACGGAATGCTGCGCCCGGGGTTACGCGCTTCGCCAGCCAGATTCACCGGGCTCTGGAAGCCGTTGAAGCTGAAGACGATGCCGGCGGTGGCCACTGCGGTGAGCACCGCGGCCAGGTCGAGCACGTGCGCATCGCCGTGGATGCCGACGCCGAAGTTCTCGCTGTGGAAGCCGCTGGCGATCAGCGCCACGCCGGTCGCCGCGGGCACCACGAGCTTGAACACCGTGATCAGCGTATTGGAGCGCGCGAACAGCTTGACGCTCCAGAAATTCAGGAAGAAATACACCAGCACCAGCACCGCCGAAATCAGCAGGCCGGGCACCGAGAGCTCACCTGCCCCTCCGGGCGCCTGCACATACAAGCCCTGCGCCCAGGCCCATGGCCAGGACGCCATGTACTGCACCGAGGCCTCGGCCTCGACCGGGATCACCGAGACGATGGCGATCCAGTTGGCCCAGCCGGCAATAAAGCCCACCAGCGATCCGTGCGAATAGTGGCTGTAGCGCACCATGCCGCCGGATTCGGGGAACATGGCGCCCAGCTCGGCATACGACAGCGCGATGGTGGTGATGATCGCTGCGCCCAGCACCCAGGCCCAGATCGCACCAGGGCCGGCCAGGCCGGCCGCGCGCCAGGCGCCGAACAACCAACCAGAGCCAATGATCGAGCCCAGGCCGGTAAGCATGAGGGCGAAGGGGCCAACGTCGCGGCGTAGCGAGTGTTCGGACATGAGAAGCCTGGCAGTGAGGACGCCGTGAACCGGCAACAAGCCGGCAATGATCGCAGAAGCGACCGCTTGCCGTCAGTGCGTATTCAGGATTGCCGGAGTTTTTGGTCAGGCGTCACTCGCCGGCGCGATGGCGCAGGGCAGGTGCGCGCATCTTAGCCGCGCCGCCCGAGGAAACGGACAAAAGGCTGCACTCACCGCCACGCGGGCACGGCCGGTGCTTGGCATTGGCACCTACCGCTCATGCACTCCGGCCCCTTGTGCCGCCTGCGCTCACCCGACGCCTGCCCGCCACGGTTTGTCGGCTGGCCTCAACCGTGGCAATCGGCACGTGGTGCGGCGGTATCCACGCAGGTATGCGTCTGCCCCGAGACGCCATGGAGTTCGCGCACCTGCCCCGGCGTCAGCGCAAACCTATCCAGGGTCTTGCGGGTGCAGGTCGGTGCGCTGGCGGTGTCGTCGGCGCCGCCGGTCGCGCACTGTTCTTCGTAGATCAGGTAGTAGCAGTGGCCGGAGTTGCTGGCCAGGCACTGCACGTTGGTGGCGGTCGCGGTGGTCAGCGTCTTGCTGAAGATCACATCGCGGCCATCGTCGGTGGCGCGGGTGATCGAGGTGGTGCCATTGCGTTCGTGGCAGCCGGCCAGGGCGAGCAGGCAGTACACCAGGGAGGCGATCAGGCGCATGGAGGAAGTCCTTTCAGTCGATGCAATCGGGGGAGTCAGCGCGTCCAGCAAACCGTGCAGGTTCGGGCGGTACGGACGGTGTTCGAAATCGGGTGTCGCACTCGCGCGCGCACGCCAGTTCAGCGCGCGCCGCTCTGATCGGCATGACGGCTGCACGCAACGTGTTGCTCGCCGCACTTACATGCCGCGGAACAGGCTCATGAACGGCTGGCTGACGGTGAGCGTTTCGCTGCGGCCGCGTAGCGCCAGCCGGCCCTTGCCGGTGTCCTCGCGCACCACCGAGGCAACCGCTTTCATGTTGACGATGGTGGAGCGGTGGATCTGCTTGAACACCTGCGGATCCAGCACATCCAGCAGTTCGCGCAATGGCGTGCGCAACACCGCTTCGCCGGCGGCAGTCATCACCGTGGTGTACTTCTGATCGGCCTGGAAATACGCCACCTCGTCCAGCGCGATCAGGCGCGTCTCGCGTCCGCTGCTGGCGGTCAGCCAGGCGAGCGGCGGCGTGTGACGGGCAGCAGCCGGGCGTGCCGACAACCGCTGCAGCAAGGCCTCCACCAGCGCGCCGTCCGGCTGGCCGGCGGCGGCGCGCTGTTGCACCCGCTGCCAGGCGGCCTGGAGGCGCTCGCGGCCGATGGGCTTGAGCAGATAGTCCACCGCGCCGTGTTCGAACGCATCGATGGCGTACTGGTCGTAGGCGGTGACGAACACCACCTGGCTGCGCGGGCTGACCTCGCGCATCGCACGCGCCACCTCGATGCCGGTGAGGCCGGGCATGCGGATATCCAGGAACACCACGTCCGGCTGCTGCGCGGCGATGGTCTCCAGCGCGCTGGCGCCGTCCTCGCAATAGCCCACGATCTGCAGCTGCGGACACACCTCGGCCAGCAGCGTCAGCAACGACTGCCGCAGCAAGGCCTCGTCTTCGGCAACCACGGCGCGCAGCGCGCTCATGCCCGCACCCGTGAGGCGTTTGCGGCGTTTGCGGCCGCAGTGGGCAACGGTGGTGGGGATGGCGCGGCACCAAACTGCGTCGGCAGCGGCAGGCTCAAGGTGGCCGCCACACCGCTGGGGAAGTTGGACACGATGGCAAAGCTCGCCTTGCCGGCATAGATCAGCTGCAAGCGCTCGCGCAGGTTCTTCAAGCCGATGCCGGTGCCGTGGCTGTGCGTGTTGAAGCCCTGGCCGTCGTCGGCCACGGTGAGCGTGACATGGTCATCGTGGCGACGCGCCAGGATCCATACGGTGCCGCCACCGGGCTTGGCTTCCAGCCCGTGCTTGATCGCATTTTCCACCAACGTCTGCAACATCATCGACGGCAGCGGTAGCGCCCGTAGTTCGTAGGGAACTTCCACCTGCAAGGCCAGCCGCGTGCCCATGCGGATGCGCAGGATCTCCAGGTAGGCCTGGGTGCGTTCGAGTTCTTCGCCCAGGGTGGCGATGGCGCCGTCGGCGCTGGGCAGCGAGCTGCGCAGGTACTGGATCAGATGGCCGATCATGATCTCGGCGCGCGGCGGGTCGGTGCGCGCCAGCACCTGTGCGCTGGCCAGGGTGTTGTAGAGAAAGTGCGGCTCGACCTGCGCATGCAGCAGATTCAGGCGCGCCACGGCCAGTTCCTTTTCCATGACCGATTGCTCGGCGGCGGCCTGTTCGTCGCGACGCTGCTCGCCGACCCGGCGCACCACCGCGCGATTGATCGCTTCGGCGTTTTCGTAATTGCTGCCTTCGTCCACCGCGAACAGATCCACCCAGGCGCCAGCGTCGGGCTCGCACAACACGGTGACGCTGCTGGTGCCCTGCCCCGGCGCGATCGTCGCCAGGATCTGGTTGTGGGTGATGGCAAAGCGCGCGAACAGGTTCCAGCGCGACGGCTGGCGACCTGCGTACGGGTCGATGCGGCGCACCTTGGCACGAATCAGCAGGCTGCCCGGCGCGCATTCGATGTCCTGCACACGCGGTAGCGCACGCACCGCCTCTTCCATCACCGCGAAGCTGGCCTGTACATCCAGCGGCACTTCGATCTGGCGGCGCTGGCGGGTGGACAAGGTGGTGTGGTCCAGACGATCGGCGATCAGGCGCACACGCCGCACATGGGTGACCGAACTCATCAACGCCAGCGTCAGCAAGACCATACAGGCCAACGCGAAGATCGGGCCGATGGACCCGAACAACTGCGTCCACATGATCCCTGCCACCACCAACGCGGCGGCCCAGGCGAACACGATGCGTACGATCAGGAAAACACTGGCAGACACAGGCAGGCAGCTCGTTGGGATGGGACGGGAGCGAGCATAGCCGGCGCACGCCACTGCGAAAGCCCCGGGCGACGAATGGCCGTCAGCGCGGCATCAAGCGCCAGGATTGCGGTGCGAAACCATGGTGCTGGGCCACGGCCGTGGCAGATGCGCGCGCTATGCTGGACGCATGCCGGCCCTGCGCAGGCCGCGCTCGGTTGCCGCCCGGGCAGACAGCACATGTGGATGGCCGCAGCGTGCATCCGCAGGGGTGGCGAGCCGCATCATGGCGACCACATCACCCACCACACCACCTAAGGGAGTTGCATGCATCGTCGTCATTTTCTACGCAGCGCAGGCGTTGCGCTGGCGGCAGCCTCCACCGCCAGCTGGGCAGCAACCGACAAGACGCTCGCCATGCCGCCCACGACGCTGCCGGCGGCGCCACCGGACGGTCTGCCTGCGCCGTTCGCGGCGACCCCGCCATTGGCACCGATGCGCGCTTCGGTCGATCGCATCATCGCCATCAACGGCTGCACGCGGCCGTTCCGCGCGCAGGGGCCGCGGATCGAAGCCGAGCGTCTCGGGCGCAAGACGGTGGTGCACAACTACGGGCATGGCGGCAGCGGGTGGTCGCTCTCGTGGGGTGCCGCCGAACAGGCATTACGGTTGGTGCGTGCGGCCGACCCGGCTGCGCGCGAGCTGGCGGTGATCGGCTGTGGCGCAATCGGCTTGACCACCGCCCTGGTGGCGCAGCGCGCCGGCTTGCGTGTGCGCATCTACGCGCGCGAGCGCCTGCCGGATGTGCGCTCGTTCTATGCCACCGGCGTGTGGTCGCCGGATTCGCGCGTGTGCACCAGCGAGTACGCCACCGCAGACTTCAAGACGCGCTGGGAAGCGATGGCGCGCACGTCGTTTCGCCGCTATCAGACCTTGCTGGGCCTGCCCGGCGAGCCGATTGAATGGCGCGATGGCTATGTGCTCTCGGATGTGCCCTTCGATCAACCTATCGCCTCTGCCGAAGCGCATGAGCCGGACTATCCGCCGCTGGAGCGCGAACTGCTCGATGATCTGGGCCCGCGCTCGCAGCCGGTGGCGCCCGGTGGTCATCCATTTCCGGTGCCGTTCGTGCGCCGCTACAGCCAGCTCACCTTCAACCTCAGCGCCTATGCGCGGTTGTTGATGGATGACTTTCTGCAGGCAGGTGGCGAGCTCTACACGCGCGAGTTCGAGCATCCGCGCCAATTCGGCGATCTGCGCGAGAAGATCCTGATCAACGCCACTGGCTACGGTGCGCGTGCCTTGCTGGGCGACGACAGCGTGATTCCGGTGCGCGGGCAGACCGCGCGCCTGATCCCGCAACCGGAAGTCACCTATGGTCTGGTCTGGCGCGGCCACAATCTCAACGTCGTGCCGCGACGCGACGGATTGTTGGTGCAGGCGCAGGGCGCACACGACTTCAATAATGCCGACGGCACGCCCGACCGCGCCGCATCGGAAGCGGCGGTGCGCGAACTGGCGCGGCTGTTCGCCACACGCTGAGCGATGCGCGCGCGATAGTGGCCTGCGTGCCGATTGCAGAGGGCATCTGTGCTGGCAGTGGTGTGCAGTGGCCGCTACCGAAGGCCAGCACTGCAGGTGGTCGTACCGGGCCAACCATCGCACGTGTTCTGCTCGAGGGAAGATCGATCGGCGCCCAGGCAGCGTCAACAACCTATCAAGCACGCTTCAGGTCGGCGTGGACGGCGCAAGCGGACCGCAGCGTATGCGCGAGCGCACCGAGCACCAGCCGCGCCCGCCAGGCGATGCACGCACTCGTTGCATTCGCCGCTCCAGACGCTGCTCGGCATCGCCACCCTAACGATCTTCAAGCGAAGCCTGCAATGCACTGGCCAGCGCGGCGTCGCCGCTGACCAGCTCCTCCCAGCGCAAGGCCACGCCCTTGCGCTTGCCTTTCTCGACCAACTTCAAACCTTGCGGATCGATGATCAGGGTATATGCCTGCTCGCCGATCTGCAGTTGGCGACGTAAGGGTTTGTCCAGCGGCGTCATCGCACGGGCCTCGCAAAAAAAATCGATCACCGTTGTACCGCATCGACGTGAGTCGGTGCAGGAGGCGCAGCGATGCAGATGCGCCGCCACATTCGTGCACATGCAATCGCTGTAGTAGGCGCGCCAATTGAATCGCCTTTCATCGCGCACGCAGCGAGCGCGGCCTGCATCACGGCACAGGTCGCCATCGCATCGGGATCACCGTTTCCACCAATCCCGCTAACACTCGCGGGATTAGCGTAGCGACCACGCGGTACCGCCTGGAGATCGAAGCGATGGAAACGGCGCATTTTGAAAGGTCAGGTGAAGTGCTCGCAATTCCGCTCCGCGGAAGAGCAAGCCGCAGCTTGGCGTTTTCGAAGTCGTGGTACGTGATGCATCGGCACGTTTGTTCGCAGGCGTGCAACGCGAGCTCATCAAGGCATCTCCACCGACACGGCGAACCGCAGCGACCCACCCTCTGACCAACCAAAGGAGCCACACATGGCGATCAAGACTGTCGAAGACCTTTTCATCCACGAACTGTCGGACATCTACAGCGCCGAGAAGCAGCTGACCAAGTCGCTGCCGCGTCTTGCGCGTGCGGCCACCGAGCCGAAACTGAAGCAGGCCTTCGAAACTCACCTGGAAGAAACCCAAGGCCAGATCGAACGCATCGACCAGGTCGTCGAGATTCTGGGCATCAAGCTCAAGCGCATCAAATGCGCTGCGATGGAAGGCCTGGTGGAAGAAAGCCGCGAGGTCATCGATGAAATCGAGGCCGGCCCGGTGCGCGATGCGGCACTGATCGGCGGCGCGCAGAAGGTGGAGCATTACGAAATCGCCTCGTACGGCACCATTGCCGCCATCGCCAAGCAACTCGGTTATGCCGATGCATTGCCGCTGCTGCTTGCCACGCTGGAAGAAGAAAAGGCCACCGACGAAAAGCTGACCCTGCTCGCCGAGCAAGGCGGCAACCAGAAGGCATCCAAGGCCAGCAAGGCCGCCTGAGTCACTGCGCAGGACGGCACCGTTGTCCTGCGTCGCTTGCATATCCCTGCGGGCATCCCCCCGAAAGCCAAAGCCCCACGTTTCTGCCCGCTCCCTGAGTGGTCGTAGTTGCCGGGCACCAGCCATGGAGCACCACCCATGTTCATGCACAACAAGCGTTTGATGTACACCGTTCGCGTCGCCCAGCCCAATCCGGATCTGGCGACGTTGATGCTGGAACAGTTCGGCGGACCGCAGGGCGAACTCGCCGCTGCAATGCGCTATTTCACTCAGGCACTGGGCGAAGACGATCCGGGCCGCAAGGATCTGCTGTTCGACATCGCCACCGAAGAGATCAGCCATCTCGAAATCATCGGCTCGATCATCGCCATGCTCAACAAGGGGCCCAAGGCGGTGCTCTCCGAGGGCATGGAAGAAGCCATGGAGATGCGCAACATGACCCAGAACAGCACCAGCCATACCCAGCAGATTCTGTATGGCGGCGGCCCGGCATTGGTCAATTCCAGCGGCGTGCCGTGGACGGCGGCGTACGTCGACAGCATTGGCTGCCCGACGGCCGACATGCGCTCCAACATCGCGGCCGAAGCGCGTGCGAAGCTGGTGTATGAGCGCCTGATCAACGTCACAGACGATCCGGGCATCGTGGATGCGCTGCGTTTCTTGATGACGCGCGAAGTGGCGCACCAGAAATCGTTCGAAAAAGCCTTGTACTCGATCGGGCCGAACTTCCCGCCGGGCAAGTTGCCGGGCGACCCGCGCTTCACCGACAAGTACTACAACACCTCGCAGGGCGAGGGCGACACGATCGGCCCCTGGAATGCCGGCGAGCAGTGGGAGGTGGTGGCAGACCGCGAGGCGCAGGCCGCCGTCGATGGTGGCGACGGCTCTGCCACGGTTGCGCTGGATGCTACGCAGACCGCGGCATTGGATGCCATGTCCGAACGCCTGCTCTCCAATCCCGAGCTGGACCGCGTCACCGGTGCGGATCTGGGTGCAGGCCCGGGTGCCGGTTCCACTACCGGCGATATCCAGCGTTAAACCCGATGGGTGCAGTTGCACCCGTCACCAGCCCGGGGCCATCACGCTCCGGGCTTTTTCATTGCACTGCACAGGAGTTGGCATGAACGAAAAATCCAGACTCGACACGCACGATGAACGTCAATCCGCTTATCGCGGCAACGGTCCAGACGCATCGGTGGATGGCCGGGGCCGCAACGATCCATCGGCGGTCCAGACCCACGACGCACAGCCGCCGCGTGACGGCGCGCCGGAAGCGTTGCATCAACGCGGTCATGGCCGCGGCGGCAGCTTGGGCGAAGGCGAACCCGACGGTCACCCGGAACGCGATGGCAGCACCCAACCCAACTTCGGCCAGAGCGGCACTTACGGCAAGCAGCAGCACATCGACGCGCAGCAACGCGCGCTGGATGACAGCGCTGAGGACACCCAGAACAATTGAGCGATCGCGTACTTGCCGGCGGTCTATGATCTGTTCGTGGCGTGCTGGCCACCAAGCGGCAATCCCGATCCATCAGCACTACCGAAACGATGAAGGGGCCCGCTGGGCCCCTTCTTTTTGGCTGCGTGACGCGCGCGCTCACACCCGTGCGATCCGCGCCGAGGCCGCTTCGCTCGCCCACTCCGGCCGCACGCCTGCTGCAGCGGCGCAGCGTTCCAGCCGCCAGGGCATGAGATGGCGCATGGCTTCTGCGCCGCCCATGTGCAGCCACTTGCTCAGGTCGGCGTCGAGACACAGCGGCCGGTAGGTGGGCATAGCCGCCGATGAGGCAACGAGCAACGAGAACCCCATCTGCAGGCGTCCGCCGATGTCCATCACGTTGCGCAATCCGGCGGCATGCACCGCACTGCCATCCTGGCTCAACCAGGTCGCGGCAGTGGTGCCGTCTGCCGATGCAGTGCAGACGAAACCGCACAGCGGAATGGCGCAGCGTTGGGTTTCCCAGATGGCCAGATCCACGCCACCCAATCCCCCGGGCTCCTGCAAATGGATCGAGCGCTGCTGCCCCGGTGCGCGGCGACCGAAAGTCGCGCGCTCCTCGCGTTTGCCGCCACGGTCGGCGACCAGGATGTCGGCATCGGCGCCCACGCCGACCTCGACCCAGGCATTGCTCGCCACGCGGGCGGACAACTGAAGAATGCGCGTAATCATGACTACTCCACTGTGTGCATCTCGATGACCTCAGTGGTTACGCACAATGCGCGCCAACTTTTTGACTTTGGCAAAGGTCGGCGCTGCAAGAGTTTCACGCAGCTTCAGTTGCGCAACACGCACGGCGAAAGCCGAATAGGCCGCAGGATCTGCACCATCGCGCAGTATTTTCCGTGGGCTGTGCGTGTATAGCGCAACGCGAGTTTGTCAGATGCACAAGTACGTGCAGCAGAGTTTGCTGTGAGAGAACCGCACGCAATGCACACGCGTCTTGCATGCGGTACAGCGCTCTTTCACTAGCGGTCTGGATGGTTGCGCACGTCTTCATCGTCGCTCAGGCCGCATGCCCGGCACTCAGACCTGCGCATCGCAGCGTGTGTCGGGCTGTGCATGTGCACACACTGCGCTCCAACGGCCATGTCCCTGCAGCCCCAACGCCTTGCGATCCAACTCACCCGTTCTCCGGATTGAGCGGCAGCTGGATTTCGCATTCCAGGCGCGTATCGCTGAGCTCGTAGCGCGTCTGCGCGCCATGGCTGTACGGCAACGCCTTTTCGATCAGCCGGCGGCCGAAGCCGCTGACGTCATCACGGTCGTTGTGCAGCTGATTACTGCCGCCTTCTTCGATCCACAACAGCTTGAGGCGCGCAGGCGTATCGCTGCCGGAGACGACCTCCCAGCGGATCGACAAGGTGCCGGTGTCCACCGCCAGGGCGCCGTGCTTGAGTGCGTTGGTCGCCAGTTCGTGCAGCGCCAATGCCAGCGTCTGCACGGTGGATTTGCGCAGCGCCACGTTCGGGCCTTCCACCACGATGCGTTTTTGATCCGGCTCTGCCCCCAACGCATCCAGCTCCATACGCAGCAAGGCGCCGATGGTGGTGGGCATATTGTCCGATTGCGACAGCAGCACCTGCACCCGCGACAACGCCGCGAGCCGGTCGTCGAACTTGACTGCGAACTCGGGCATGCTCTGGGTGGTCTGCACGGTCTGTCTGGCCACCGACTGCACCACCGTGATCAGGTTGCGCGTGCGGTGCTGCAATTCGGCCACCAAGACGCGCTGTTCTTCCTGCAGGCGACGCAGGTTGTCCGATTCGGTGCAGGTGCCCAGCCATTCCAGCACCTGGCCGCGTTCGTCGCGTACCGGAGCGCTGCGGGTATGAAACCAGCGATAGCCTTGTTCGGCCGCATTGAACAGGCGGTGTTCGATATCCAGCCCGCCGCTGGACGCACTCCCCAGCCAGGCATTCATGGTTAGCTCGCGATCGTCCGGGTGCACCGCCTGCAACCAGCCCAGCTCCAGGCTATCGGCATCGCTCTGGCTGGTGTAGCTGGACCATTGCGGGCTGGACCAGGTCCAGCGGCCGCCATCGAGCGAGCGCCACACCAGCTGCGGGATGCCTTCCATCAAGGTGCGCAGGCGTTGCTCGCTACCGCGTAGCGCACGCTCGGCGCGCGTGAGCGGGGTGACGTCCATGAAGGTCAGCACCGCGCCACCGATGAAATTGTCCACGGTGCGATACGGCAGCACGCGCACCATGTAGCGCGCACGCGTGGTGGGGTTTTCGACCTCGCGATCGAGCACCGCCAGGGTGCGGATCACCCGCCGCGCATCATCCTGCAGTTCGTCGTAATCCACATGCAGCTTGATGTGGCTGATCGGGCGCTGGATGTCGCTTTCCACCAGCGGCAGGATGTCGGTGACGGCCGGGGTGAAATTGGTGACGCGCAATTCGTTGTCGAGGAAGATGGTGGCGATCTGGGTACTTTCCAGCAGGTTTTTCAGATCGCTGTTGGCATGCGCCAGCTCTTGCACGCGATGGGCCAGTTCGCCGTTGACGGTGGTCACTTCCTCGTTGACCGATTGCAGCTCTTCCTTGGAGGTTTCCAGCTCCTCGTTGGCGCTCTGCAGTTCTTCGTTGAGCGACTGGTATTCCTCGTTGGAAGACTTGAGCTCTTCGTTGGTGCTCTCCAGCTCTTCGATCATCGATTGCAGGCGCTCGCGGGTGATGCGCAGCTCGTTCTCCAGCACCTGCACATGACCATCGTCGTGCACGCTGTCGTCTGGTGCGGGTAGCTCCACCGGTTCGCGCGCTTCCACTTCCTGGAACAGCACCACGTAGCCGCGCGGCACTTCCGAGTCGGCGGTCGGTTCGACGAACAGGTTCACCGCCCAGGTCGCCGCGTCTTCGTGCACCTGGATGCCCTTGACGTGCACCGGCGAGCGGTCGCGTTCGGCGCGGCTGAGCGCGCTGCGCAAGTCCAGGCGCAAATCGCGATGGATCAGGTTGAGCAGGTTGAGACTGGGCGTGCCGCCGCCAGGGCGGATGAAGCGCCCGGCCTGCGAGGAGAAATGCAGCACCTCGAATTGCTCGTCCAGCACCGCATACGCTGGCGCGTAACGGTCGGCGATGCGCTCCCCAGCGCGTACCAGTGCGTTGCTGGGGCTACGCTGCTGTACCGGCGGGGCAGGCGCCCTGCCGGCAACTGCAATTTGCATGGTCGGAAAGGTTGCGTGCACGTTGCTGTCGGCATCGATGCGTTGGAAGACCCGAAAGCTCCGCTCCACCGGGGTAAACAATTGCGCGTGCCGCGAGACGTTTTCGGCATTGCCCAGGAACAGATAACCGCCCGGACGGATGGCGAAATGAAAGATCGGGATGACCCGATTCTGCAATTCGGCATCCAGATAGATCAGCAGATTGCGGCACGACACCATATCCAGCCGCGAAAATGGCGGATCCTTGACGATGCTGTGCTGGGAAAACACGCACAGCTCGCGCAACTCCTTGCTCACCACATAGGTGTCGCCTTCCTTGACGAACCAGCGCCGCAGCCGTTCGGGCGCAACTTCACCGACGATGCTGGAGGCATAGCGCCCCACCCGCGCAGTGGCCAGTGCGCGCCCGTCGATATCGCTGGCGAAGATCTGGATACGTGGCGCGGTGTCCAGGGTTTCGGCGTGTTCGCGCAGCAGCATCGCCAGCGAATAGGCCTCTTCGCCCGTCGAGCAGCCCAGCACCCACACCCGCAGGCTGTCCCCGGTGTGCTTGCCCTGAAATAGCCGCGGAATCACCTGTTGCTCGAGGAATTCGAACTCGCGACGGTCGCGAAAGAACTTGGTCACGCCGATCAGCAGGTCGTTGAACAGCTGCAACGGCTCGTCGAAACGATTGCGCAACACCTCCAGATACTGCTCCAGCGTTTCCACCTGCGCGACCTGCATGCGTCGTTGCACGCGGCGCAGGAAGGTGGCGCGTTTGTAGCCATGAAAATCGTGGCCGGTGGTATTGCGCAGGATGGCGGCGACCTGGCTGAGCTTGTCGCTCTCGTTGCCATTGCGCACACCCTTTGGCTCCGGGTGACCGAAGCCATGGTGGCGTTGCATGTGCGCGGCGATACGCGCAGCGACTTGTGGCAGCGGCAGGATGTCGTCGGTGATGGCGGCCGGGTTGCTGGCGCTGCGCAGGTCCAGCCCATGCAGTGCGGCATCGTCCACGGCCAGCGCCAGACCGCCGCACTCGCGGATCGCCGCGGTCCCCAGCGTGCCGTCGCCATCGAAGCGCCCCATGATCAGGCCGATCACATTGCCGTCCTGATCGTGCGCCATCGAGACGAAGAAGCTGTCGATCAGCCCGTGGTCGCTCTCGCCCCCCGGCAAGGCGCGCAGGCGGATGCGGCCTTCTTCCAGCGTGACGACCGTATCGGCCGGCGGCAGATAGAAGCGCCCCGGTTGCAGCCGGTCGCCATCACCGGGCACCGACAGCAGGGTGGCCTGCCTGCCAAGCAGTTCGCGCAGACGCGCCTGGTCCAATAACTGGCGGTCGCGCAGCAGCAGCATGATGGCCAGATTCGAAGCGCCAGCAATCGCATCGAGCAATTCTGCCAGGCGATCGGCGTCCATGCCGGCGGCGCCCACGCCGAGCACGAATAAGGGCGGCTGCGTGTTCGCATCCGTGGCGATGTCGTTGGTGGAGGTTTCGTCGTCGGTCATGGCGGCACTATCGTCGCAGCGCCGGGTTCAAGCGCAATCGGCAATGATCGCGTAAAGCACGGCGGACTGCCATGCGGCACGCACTCCCCTCACGTGCGCACATTGCAGAGACCGGTCTTGGAAGCGTCTGCTTACGCGCCGCGTTAACCTGCCTTGCGAGCACCATGCTTGCGCGCGCTGTCTGAAACGCCGCTGCTCTGGAGCCTGTCATGTACGACACTGCACTCATCGGCCGCCGCATTCTTGTTGTCGAGGACGATTACCTGCTGGCCGAATCGCTCAACGACTTGTTGGTGGAAGCCGGCGTCAGCGTCGTTGGACCGGTCGGCAATGTACCCGACGCGCTCTCGCTGGTCGCGTCGGGTCAGGCCATCGATGGCGCCTTGCTGGATGTCAACGTGCGCGGCCAGGCGGTGTTTCCGGTCGCCGATGCATTGATGGAGCGCGGCGTGCCGTTTTCGTTCTGCTCCGGCTACGACCGCTATACGCTGCCGCAGCGCTTTGCGCATTTGTCGTACTGCATGAAGCCCTATAACCCGCGCACGATCACCAGCTTGCTCAGCCACCAGAGCGAGACGGCCAGTCACTGATCGGCGCAGGCGGGCTGGGCGTTATCGCCCGGTTCCACGCCGGGCTGCTGCAGGGCGCGCTCTTGCTCGCCAAGCTGGTTGAGCAGTTCGACGGCGGACTGATGCGCCGTGCGCAGCGTTTCCAGTGGCTTGGACGTTTCGTTGCGCAACGCATACAAGGCAAAGCCCATCACGTTGAGACGGTTGCGCAATTGGTGCAGCAACTCGCGCCGCTGCCCACGCGGTGCGTCGCTCACTCCGCATCCTTGTCGCTGAGCCGGTTATGCAAGGTGCGCACGCTGATGCCCAGTTCGCGCGCGGCGGCCTTTTTGTTGAAGCGCGTACGCGCCAGTGCCGATTCGATCATCGCGTCTTCCGCCTGGCGCATGGTCCAGCCGGCAGGAATGAGCAAGCCGTCCTGATCGGCCTGCGGCACGGTCTGCTCCACCTCCGGAGCGCTCAACAGATCGCCATCGGAGCGCAGATACAGATAGTGGATAAACGAGCGCAGCTCGCGCACGTTGCCCGGCCAGGCGTGGTAGGCCAGGTAGCGCAGCAGCGATTTGGTCGGCAACTTGCGTCTGCCGTATTTGGCGTTGAGCTCGTCGATCACGCGCAAGCCAAGCAGGCGCGCATCGCCGCGGCGCTCGCGCAGCGGCGGCACCTGGATCGGGTATTCGTTGAGACGGTAGAACAGGTCTTCGCGCAGCACCGCCTGCTCGCGCTGCACGTGCTGATGGGTGGCTGCCACCACGCGCGCATCCAGTGCGATTTCCTCGTTGCCGCCCACGCGCATGAAGCTGCGCGATTCGATCGCCCGCAGCAGATACACCTGCAGCCGCTTGGGCATCTCGCCGATCTCATCCAGGAACAGCGTGCCGCCTGCGGCCTGCTCCAGGAACCCGGCATGCCGACGGTCGGCGCCGGTGAAGCTACCGCGCTCGTGGCCGAACAACTGGCTGGCCAGCAACTCTTCCGGAATGGCCCCGCAATTGACCGGTACGAAGCGGCCGCGGCGACCGGACACACGGTGGATGGCGCGCGCCACCAGATCCTTGCCGGTGCCGGTTTCGCCGGTCACCAGTACATTCAGATCGGTCGGCGCCACGCGCACGATGTCCTTGCGCAGCATCACGATGCTGTCGCTGTTGCCGACGATGCCCAGGTTGCCCTGTTGCGCTTCGCGCAGTCCCCCGAGCACCCGCTCCAGGCGTTCGGGCGCGAACGGCTTGGTCAAGAATTCGCTAACCCCGAACTGCTGCGCGCGGCCCTGGGTTTCGCGCGCGTAATCGCCCGAGACCACAACGATCTGCGGGGTGTGGTCCGGGTCGAGCCGTTCGATCAGATCGAAGCCGCTGCCGTCTGGCAGGCCAACATCCACCACCAACAGGTCGGGAAAGTTGCTGTCCAGCCAGCGGCTGGCTTCGCCAAGGGTGTGAATGCCCTTGGCATGGAAGCCGCTATCGGTGGCAAGTTCAACCACCTGATCGCAGAACTCCACGTCGTCGTCGATGATGGCGCAGGAAAGACGGTCCATGAGCGCTTCTGTCCGCAATGACTGATACATGTTCAGTTGAGAATTGTGACGGCCGCGCGAAATGCGATGACACACCACATCGGAAATTGCCTGCTGCTGTCACGCTCTGTGAATGGTGCGGCGCTCTTCCCCCAGTCGAGCCCGCCCTGATGGCTGTGGGCGAAGTACGCATGGAAGCGCTCGATTGCGCCAGTGCCAAGCGTCACGCTCTGGGTGGGTCGCCGTATCGAGAATGTCGAAACGCCAAGGAGTGCAAGGTTTGCCGCGGCAGTCGCGCCAGTCCAACGACGGGTGCCGTCTCGATCGAGCGCTGGCTGAGCTCGCTTGCGTGCCTGCATCGGGGCCAGGATATCAGCCGGGGCTGACGTAAGCCGACGCCACCATGGCGCCGCATGAACCCGTCAGGAAGCCGCATTGGGCCTGCTGGGTTACCCACAGCCTACGCACCGCCCGTGGAGAGGGCGTGCACAACGCGCTCACGCCTTCCTTCCAGGGTGCGGCGAACACTCGCCCGATCCAGCGAGTGAGGTGTCCCATGCACGCAATCTCGGCGCCCGTGCAGGCCGATGTGCAAACCGAATTGGATTACTGGCGTGGCGAGCACCGCCGAGGCCAACTTGGCTATTACGCATTCGACGGCGTTCCCGAAGGCACGATCCGGGCAGTCTGCGCGGCATACAACGCGCGCCCCAACCTGACCGATGCAGACGCGATCAAGGCCGTGCGCGATGCGCTGTGCCTCACCCCTGGCTCGATGAATGCCGTGCTCGCCGATTGGCTGGCGCCGCGTTGCCTGCGTCACCTACGCCAAAGATGATGTGCCCATAGGTTGGGCTCGCTTGATTGGTGCGGTGCACGCCTGCCGTGATCGCGGCGGGGTTCTAGGGAAAGGCAAGATGTCCCACGGTGCGCTAGGTCAATCTTTTCCGCGCGTGATGGGCGCACGCTTGTTGTTGGCAACACGTGCCGGCACGCGGTGGTCTTTCGCTGCCACGTTCCGCCGCTGGCGCGCCCTGCAGGTGCCAGCGGCGCCTGCCCGGCCGGCACCCCGTCCCGCGGCCCCTGTGTCGGCACTGCCGTGCCCGACCAGGCGTTAGGAGAGACCTGTGGAAGCGCTGCTGCTGTCCCGTATCCAGTTCGCCTTCGTCATTTCGTTCCATGTGTTGTTTCCGGCCTTCACCATTGGCCTGGCCAACCTGCTCGGTTTTCTGGAATGGCGTTGGCTGCGCACGCACGACGAGACCTGGAAGCGGCTGTACTTTTTCTGGCTGCGCATCTTTGCGGTGTCGTTCGGCATGGGTGTGGTCAGCGGCATCGTCATGGCCTTCCAGTTCGGCGCCAACTGGCCCGAGCTGAGCCGCATTGCCGGTAGTGTGATCGGCCCGCTGCTGAGCTATGAGGTGCTCACTGCGTTCTTCCTGGAAGCCAGCTTCCTGGGGGTGATGCTGTTCGGCTGGGGCCGGGTTTCCGAACGCCTGCATTTCTTCGCCACCTGCATGGTGGCGATCGGCACGCTGGTGTCCACGTTCTGGATCTTGTCGTCCAACAGCTGGCTGCACACCCCGCGTGGCTACGCGATGGTCAACGGCATCGTGCAACCGGTCAGCTGGCTGCAGATCATCTTCAACCCGTCGTTTCCGTATCGTCTGGTGCACATGGCCCTGGGCTCGTTCATCACCACCTGCTTCGTGGTTGGCGGCGTCGGCGCTTACTACCTGCGCAAAGGGCTGCATGTGGATGCCGGCGCCCGCATGTTGCGCTTGTCGGTGGCATTTGCCGCCATCGTGCTGCCGATCCAGATACTGGTGGGCGACCAGCACGGGCTCAACACACTGGAACATCAGCCACTCAAGGTCGCCGCGATGGAGGCGCACTGGCACAGCGAAGGCCATGGTGCCGGCGTGCCGCTGGTGGTGTTTGCGCTGCCCAATGCAGAAGCCGAGCGCAACGACTATGAGGTGGCCATCCCGCGCCTGGGTAGCCTGATCCTGACCCACAGCGCAGACGGCGACATTACGCCGCTGACGTCGGTGCCGCGCGATCAACGGCCGCCGGTGGCGCCGGTGTTCTTTGCCTTCCGCATCATGGTGGGTCTGGGGATGGCGATGCTGTTGCTGGCGTGGATCTCGGCCATTGCATGGTGGCGTGGGCGCCTGCATGCCAGGCCGCTGATCCTGGCATGGAACCTCATGCTGCCGGCTGGATTCATGGCGCTGGTGGCCGGCTGGTTCGTCACCGAGATCGGGCGCCAGCCGTGGGTGGTGTACGGGCTGTTGCGTACTGCCGATGCGGTGGGCCCGCAATCGACTGCGACAGTGGCGGTATCGCTGCTGGTGTATCTGCTGGGCTACGCATTCGTGTTCGGCTTCGGCATCTTTTATCTGACCAAGCTGGTACGCGCCGGGCCGCAACCCAGCCGCGACGGGCCGGATGTGGCCGGTGGCGACCACACGCCGGCACGCCCGCTGTCTGCAGCAGAGACGTCACTGGAACAGGAGAACACGCCATGGAACTGAGTTACTGGTTGCCGGTGGTGTGGTTTGGCGTGATCGGTTTCGGCGTGCTGATGTACGTGGTGCTGGACGGCTTCGTGCTCGGGCTGGGCATGCTGGCGCCGTTCGCGCGCGACGAACAGGAAGTGGACCTGATGATGAACACCGCCGCGCCCATCTGGGACGGCAACGAAACCTGGCTGGTGCTTGGCGGCGCCGGTCTGTTCGCTGCGTTTCCCACGGCGTATGCGGTGATCCTGTCCGGCCTGTACCTACCGGTGCTGTTGATGGTGATGGCGCTGGTGTTTCGTGGGGTGGCGTTCGAATTCCGTTTCAAGGCACAGCGCTCGCGGCGGCTGTGGACCGTGTCGTTCATTGCCGGCTCGATCCTGACCGCTTTCGCACAAGGCATCATCCTCGGCGCGCTGGTGGAAGGCATGCCGCTTATCAACGGGCGCTATACCGGCGGCGTGTTCGGCTGGTTCAGCCCGTTCACCATTCTCACCGGTGCTGCGCTGGTATTCGGTTACGCACTGCTTGGCAGCACCTGGCTGATCCTCAAGACCGATGGGCGCACCCACACCTTGGCGCGGCAGCTGACCAAGCCGCTGGTGGGCGTGGTGGTGACCTTCCTCGTGCTGGTCAGCGCGTGGCTGCCGTTCCTGAGCTCGCATGTGATGGCGCGCTGGTTCGAGCACGGCAATTTCTGGTGGCTGTCGCCGATTCCGCTGATGACCGCAGGCGTGGCGCTTGCGCTATGGCGCAGCAGCGACAGCTCGCGCAGCGACGCATGGCCCTTCCTGTTGACCCTGGCGATCTTCGTGTTGGGCTTCATCGGCCTGGTGTTGGGCATGTGGCCGTATCTGGTGCCGCCGAGTTACACCATCTGGCAGGCGGCCTCGCCGCCCTCCTCGCAAATCTTCCCGATGGTGGGCCTGGTGGTACTGCTGCCGCTGGTGCTCGGCTATACGGTGTGGTCGTACCGTGTGTTCCGCGGCAAGATCGCCGCCGATGTGGGCTATCACCATCACCACTAGGGAAGGTCTGATCAACTCACCGCAGATGCGCGACACTATCGCCTTATGTA